>JAJYGB010000630.1 GCA_021785235.1 Bacteroidota bacterium | reverse complement strand
AATAGTATCGCTCGTTTTGCTGTACAGATTCTTTTTGCCGAAGCAGGCGCACCAGATCTTGAAGACCCGAAATATCCTCGTTTTTCCGAAATCGCGGGGCGCGGCAAAGACATGGATTGTTCGATCTTTACTCATTGCGGCGTCGATCATATCGTGGTGCGCGTCGCAGAAGTCGAATTCGAACCACTGAGGGAAATATTCTTTTGCGAAATAGAAGAAATCCTTCTCGGACTTCTTGATGCGTTTCGGGCGGTTCCTTTCCCAATCGGATGGAAGCGAACGGAGTCCTTTCCCGTAAGCCGCCTCCTCGATCAGGAGTTTCTCGCGGCTGTCAAAATGTTCTTCAAGGAGCGAGAACTTGGAATTATCCATTCTGATTTCTCGCTTTCACTCGCGCGGCTGCTTGTTTGAAAACTTCGATCACACGGAGCTCGGTCGCTTCGGGCTCATAGCTGCGAATAATTTCCTCGACGATCTGCACGTCTAAATTTTTCGTCATATGCTCAAATTGAACTGAACGCAGTTTCTTCACCGCATTCATGAGCTGGTTGGTGTATGATAAAACTTTCTGGATTGCAATGGACTTCTTTCTGGAAAGCGCCTTGAGAATTTCTTGGATCATAATTTCGATCTGCGTTTCATATGATTCGCCCTGTAAACTAAGCGCTTCAAAATCAACATCGATAGCTGGCGATTTTTGCTTCTTCCCCTTGTCGCTTCGCTCCTTACGATTCGGGTCCATTCTGTTCAGTATGCGATAAACCGTATGTACCGGATAGCCGTAATCGTCGGCAATTGATTTCACGGAGACGTTCTTCTGGAAGTGCAGCTCGATCCACTCGCGTTTCATCTTTAGCGAAGGAGATTTACGATAATTCTTGCCTGCATTATTAGTCATATATAACCTCGGCTTTCAGGAGAACTCCAATAACGCTCTGTGAACTCGAGCTCTCGACGATTTCAATGACGGCTTCATTGTCAGGTTGGAAGAGGACCGTTCCGGCAATCTCACGGCCGGTCAGGAAACGAAGAATCTTGACGGCTATTTCCATGGCGTTATCTGCCGCGCCCGCTTCCGTGTCTGTCGGAGCACCGACACAAAAGACGTGAACATCAACCGGAATCGTCACTGCTCCATTTTGTGAGATGCTTGTCGCAGGTTGCGGAGCAATCCAGACGGCAGCCGATGGAGGCGATAATGTGACGATCTGACCGGTCTTCGCGCGCTCGGCTCCGGGAAGTTCGGGCGTTCCGATTCCGAGATCCGATTTACTTGCATTTAGCGCGTCAACTATACCCTGCCATAATGTCGACAAAGAGTTCATGGTTAATCCTCAAATTGACTTGGAGACTGGGGGAAAGGGAGAACGGGAGACATTTTACCAGTCACTCGTTCTGGTGAAATCCTCCGACCCGACATCCGGGTTTCGGAGGTTCTTATAATATGAACCATAATTACTGTCGACGTCCGCACCTTGTTCATTCGTCGTCATAGGGGGAGCGTAATCCTCCAGCTCGAGCATCGCGGCATTATAAAGCTTTTCACGCCGGTCAAGCTCAGGCTTGTTGGTGTCGTTCCATTGCTGGTTGCCGGAGAGCATCCAGATAACAACCCGCGAGGCGATGCTGACGAGTATGGGGTCATTGCCGGCATCGGCCGGCACGACGCCGGTCGCAGATGTGATGACGGAATCCGCATAATTGAACTGCTCTTCCTGTTGGGCGGCGGGGATTTTCGCAAACAGCGTGGAGATCTGAATCGCGTCGAGAAAAGCCTTCAATGAATCCTGGGTAGTGAAGTGTGCCATGAGTGTTTCCTTTCGATGACAACCTAAAGATTTTTTTGAGGAAAAATGGGACACAGGTATCCCTGTCCACCGCGCATTTAAGGGAATTTGTAGATTGGTACAAAATCGAGAGATGAAGATGTTCAAAGAACTGATATTGAAACTTCGATCTGCGCTTGCGACGCTCACCCTTAATGATGAGCAGAAAAGAAGTATCGAAGACCAGATCAAAGCGCTGGAAGCGGAAGCCGGAAAGCAACCGGCGAATCCGACGCAAAGCCAAGAGGGCAAAGCGCAGGGACTCGATGAGGCGACCCGCCAACTCATAACGTCTCTCGAAGGTCAGGTAAAAGGTTTGAGCGATGCACTCAATAAGGAAACTCAGGCTCGCGAACAACAGGCGACCGCAATGGCGGCGCAGGCAAAAGCAGACCGCGATAAGAAGGTCTCCGATTTCATCGAGAAGATGAAAAGAGAGGGTCGCATGACTGCGGCGCAGGAGGAGAAGGACAAGAAGCACCTCGAGGCGGATTACGAATCGTGGAGTGAGGAAATTTCAGCCCGCCCGGTGAATGCCGCGATGAAGAAAGGCGACGGCAAGACTCCGCAGCAGAAGACCGGTGATGGTGGAAATAAAGACCTGCCTGCCGACAACTATTTCAAGAATCCGAAACCGTTCGTCGAGGCGGCGATCGAAGAGTTAAAGAGTTCAACGAATTAAAATTTTGAAAGGAAGACCATGAGACTTGAACAACTTTCCGGCGAGACGACTCAGCAGAGCGATTCCAATCCTGCCCTGCGTGCCGTGGCCCTCTCGGAGATGCGAGGGGCATCTCAAATTTTCGAGTTTGCACAGTTCTACAGTTTTCTCGGCAATGCCGACACCCCGAAACTTCCGGCCGCGGAAGCGGGCGGGAGCGAGCGCGCGATCAATAATGATTACGCAACTCCGGTCGTCGGCGCTCCGAATTACGGAAACGTAGCCCTCCAGATTTTCGGCGACAAGATCAAGACCGATCTTGCTTACGAGCGTCGGGGTGGCAGCATCGAGAGCGAGCGCGTCCGGGAGCTGCAGTCTTTCGCCCGTGGACTCGGCCGGTATTTCATGTACCAGCTTGTCAATGGCACGGGGCTGAACAACCAGATCGCCGGGTGGAATACGCTCATCCAGGCCGCCCAGACTCTGGGGCTCGGAGGCGTAGACGGCGGGCAGGTTCCGCTCGGAAATTCCGATGTGAACAAGACCGCTCAGCAGGCTTTCATCGAGGCTCTTGACCATCTGATCGCGAACATCGGGGCCGGAGCAGTCCTGATCATGAACGCGAAGGCAATCTCCCGCCTCACCGCGATTGCGCGTGAATATGTAACCTTCACAAGCGTCGACGGCGTGTTCGGTCTCGTCACGATGTATAATGGCATTCCGATTATCAATGCCGGGTTCAGTAAGGATAAGGTCACGCCGGTACTTCCTCAGAACGAAGTTGTCGGCGTGTCGAATGATTGCTGCTCCATCTACTGCGTGAAGTTCGGCGAGCGTGAAGATGTCACGATCGGCACGAACGTCGGACTGCAGGTCCGCGACCTCGGGCTCATCGGCACGCAGTATACGACCATGGCTGAGATGGACGCGCAGCAGGTGATACTCGGCGTCAATTCCGCCTGGCGGCTCAAGGGCGTCCGACTCCCGTAGTTTTTGATTTCGTTCCAAACTCCGCCTCCCGGTGCCGGTTTCTCCGGCCGGCGCCGGGTCTCCTAAAACCGATGGATTGATAATGACTGAATTGCAGAACGAGAAATTGAAAACTTGGTTCCAGATAGCCGTGATGGTTATTACGCTTGTCATTTCCGCGACGATTTTTGTCGGCTCGCGTCCGACGCGCGACGAAGTGGATGACATG
>JAJYGB010000162.1 GCA_021785235.1 Bacteroidota bacterium | reverse complement strand
ATAGGCTGACTAAGCCAGCAACGACAATACGATACAGATAAAACATGCGAAACAAAATCTCACCAGACCATTGGTTATTTCATTCATGATCCGTGGAAATCCGCGCTGTGACGTTTCCGGACGGCGTCAATCCAACTTGTTTTGGCCTGCGCGCAGCAACACTCGAATTACACGTTCATTAAAAGTCACAAAGAGAGGAATGAGAGTTCGGTTTTTCGCAAATAAACTAAAGATACCCACCACGTGAACTCCTCTCATTATGCTTCCATGTCTCCGAAACCAGCTCTGGCTTAACTTAGAAGGGAACAGGCAAATATGCAACGTGTGGGTGGGCATGTGTGCTGTAAATCTCATTCGGTATCGCTGGTCGGGAAAAACCCCGATCAAACATCACGCCCCGCTTACAAGTCGAGTATATCTCTCACCTTGTCGACTATTTCCGCGGGCTTATATGGCTTGAGAATGACTTCCTTCGCACCGTTTCTCAGGAGGGTTGATTTCCTGTCCGGGTCGACAAAGCCCGTGGCGAAGATGAATTTGACTTCCGGGTTGATGGTCTTCATCCTTTTCAACACTTCGCTCCCCGACAGCTTGGGGAGCCCATAATCGGAGAAGACCAGGTCGATCTCTTTCCATTGGCGCTCGTATATTTCAACGGCCTCTTCGCCGTCCGACGCGGCGACGACATTGTAACCTTTGGATGTCAGTACCGATTCAGCCAGCTCCCTCAGCATGTCCTCATCTTCCACCACCAGTATCGTTTCCTTTCCCCCAGTCATCCTGCGCTCGATTGTATCCCCCGGTTCCGCGTCTTTAGCCGCGTCCGAGTCAACCGGGAAATAAAGCGAGAAAGTCGTACCGTGTCCCGGCTCGCTCTTGACGTCGATGAAGCCCTTGTGGTTCTCCATGATTCCGAAGACAACTGACAGACCGAGCCCCGTCCCTTTTCCCGGCCCTTTGGTCGTGAAGAACGGCTCGAAGATGTGCTGCCGGGTTTCATCGTCCATCCCCTGTCCGTTGTCGGTTACCGTAACCACCGCATAACTTGCGGCTGAAGCATCGGGGAAACGTGAGCGTGCTTTTTCCCCGGCCGCGGTTTCAGTGGTTATTATCAGCGCCCCCGACCCCTCCATCGCGTCGCGCGCGTTGACCGAGAGGTTCAGCAGGACCTGGTGAACCTGTGTCGAGTCGGCCGTGACAAGTGGGAGGTCGTCTTCGAGGTTGCATACAAGCGTTATCGTCCGCGGGAAAGTTTCATAGAACAGTTTCTGCAGCTCCATGACGGAATCATTCAATGACAGCAGCGCGAAGGAGATATCGGTTTTCCTCGCAAAGGTGAGCATTTGCCGGACAAGCGATGCCCCGCGTTCCGCGGCCTGGCCAATCGCCTTAACTCCGTTGGTTATCCGCTCGTTTCCTGAATCGACACGCTGCATCAGCGATGAATGCCCCATGATGATCCCGAGTACGTTGTTGAAGTCGTGCGCGATCCCCGCGGCGAGCACGCCTATGGATTCCATTTTCTGGGATTGTATGAGCTGCTCCTGCAGCCGCTTACGTTCGCTGATGTCGTTCTTGATCGCGATGAAGTTGGTCACTTCGTTCCCATTCCGCACCGGGGTGACGGTCATCTCCTCGTCGTAGAGACTCCCGTCTTTTCTCTTGTTGACAAGCTGACCGTGCCATACCTTCCCCGACAGGATAGTGTCCCACAGACCTTTGTAGAAAGAGACCGGTGACTTCCCGGATTTCAATATCCTCGGATTCCTTCCGATCGCCTCTTCTTCAGAATACCCCGTAAGTTGCGTGAAGGCCGCGTTGACGAAAAGGATGGCGCCGTCCCGGTCGGTGATTACGATCGCGTTAGCTGCAGACTGGAGCGCGGCGACCCATAGGCGCAACGCCTCTTCTGCCCGTTTCTGCTCCGTGATGTCACGGATGATCATGCTGCTTCTCTCTTTGCCGTCTCCGTCCTTCAGCACGGCGCTCGAGACCTCTGCGGGGAACTTTGAGCCGTCCTTTCGAACCAACGTGAGCTCTCCCCGGACTCTCCCCGTTCGCCTCCTTTCCTCGAGTGCCGCGGCCAACCGGGGGTCCTCGCTGTCGACGACACCGGAGCGGCCCACTTTACGCAACTCATCTTCAGTTCGCCCGAGGATGCGGCAGGCTTCGGGATTTGCCGCTAGAATCTGCCCGTCGGGAACGGTGAGCAGAATCCCGTCTATGCTGTTCTCAAATAGAGAACGGTACCGCTGCTCGCTTTCAATAAGGGCATCCTCTGCCCGTTTCCGTTCTCTTGATTCCAGTTCCCAGCGAGTTAGCTGCGCCTTTAGAAGAAAGTACAACAGGAACGCCGTAGCCGTGACGAATGCCCACCCCTTGTATGTCTGCAACGCCGTCAGTGTGTCTGGATTCCTGACAAGGAGCTCGAGGATACGATCAGAGAGGAGAATCCAAAGTACGGACGCTATCCAGAAAATCAGGCTTGTACGAAAGGCAATTTGTCCGAGTCTACTTCTCACAAGTAATCACTCCGTGTTGAAACTGACGCATGAAATCTCTACAGGCGGCTAATATCGGCTGAAAAACCTGACCGCACGCACATCTTCCGTGTTTTAGAAGCGAAGCACGGGATCATTGAGCAAGAATCTAAAAAGCCAGGCGCTTATTTGCAATCCTATGAGCCCGAATGGTCGTGCAATCAGCCCACAAACCGGCGAGGACTACTTCGGGCCCAGCTGATTTAATATCGGCGTCTCTATCGAGCCTATCTCATCCTGACCGGTCTTCAATTCCTCGAAAACGACGATAGAGTTCTTCCCCTTCTTCAGCCACGGCGCCGGAACGTATATAGTTTGCTGCGGCCCGATATCCCAATACCGCCCGAGGTTGTGGCCGTTAATCCAGACATGTCCCTTCCCCCATTCTCTCATGTCGAGGAACGTGTCGCCGACCTTCCTGAGTGTGAAACTCCCTTCTCTCATTACGGGATACGGAGATTCGTCACGAGATGTCGACTTGATCACGGGCTGGCTGTTAAACGGGAAACCGTACATTTCCCAATTCTTAATTCCGTGTCCGTCCAGCAGAACTTCTTTCGTTATCCCCTTGTGATTATCGTTTATGTACGCGCCGTAATTAATCCTTCCCAAATTTTCCACGAATATGTCGAGCGTATTCTGGGAGTCGGGCAAATCCACCTTGCAAGTCTCCTGCTTTAGCCTCCGGTCGAGGACGGCTACTCTTTTCCCGTTCACGAAAACAATTCCGTAGTCTCTAAGGTGGACAATGTCGAGCATACCATTCACCGGGCCTTTGACGTTCGCGCGATAGAGGATGTAGCCGTACGCCTGGTGCATCTCCTCGAATGTGAGCGGTTTCGCCGCGCGCACCGGTTCAGGCAGCGCATGGAGAATATCTGCAGAATACTCGAGCTTGAATTTTGGGATTGCTATGACCCCTTCCACCGGCGGAACATCGGGAAGTTTTGTCCCGGTAGGCAGGTATTTCGCGATCACGTTCCGAAGCGCGTAAAATTTCGGAGTGGGATGCCCCGCTTCGTCGATCGGCGCATCGTAATCGTAGCTGCTGATCTGGGGCGAATACGGAAGATTGTCGTTGAAGTTCGCTCCGTTCATGAATCCTCTCGTAGTGCCGCCGTGCGCCATGTACATATTGACGGACAGGCCGTGT
>JAJYGB010000486.1:395-3705 GCA_021785235.1 Bacteroidota bacterium | reverse complement strand
GGAGGTACCCGCCGGTTCAACACTTATGAATCCGAGATAGGGGCATGGTACCTGCGGCATAAGGGGATTCCTGCCGCCGATATATTGACGGAACATAAAACTCTCAACACCGCAGAGCAGGTGCTTTATGTGAAGGATGTTCTAATGGACTCGTTGAAGATGAAGAACATTGTAATCGTCAGCGATAACTGGCACCTTCCGAGGGCATTGTTGATGTGTAAATGGGAACATATTAGGGCGAAAGGTTACGCAAGTGATTACAGGATGTCGATGCAATCGGAACTGTTCTGGAGGACCCGTGAAGCAGCAGGTATCCAAATTTATATGCTTTTTGGAGCCTGAGTCCATGCGGGGCAAGATTATAAATTCATTTTTTGGGCGGGCCGGATCATGACGTCGCAGAGAAGGCTTGCGCGTGAGCGTGTTCTTCAGGCATTGTACGCCTACGATATTTCTAAATCAGCGCCAGACTTCCTCAGCGCGGATATCTTCAAAGATCTCGAGAGCGGGGCGCCGATGGAATTCGCAAAGAAACTTTTTCGCGATACGCTCGAACACCTCGTAGACCTGGACGCGATACTGCAGGGGCACCTTGAACACTGGGACATGGCAAGGGTAAACCCGATCGACCGCAGTCTTCTCAGGATGGGGGTCGCCGAGATTCTCTATTCGGAGGAGATACCGACGAAAGTCACGATAAACGAGATTATCGAGCTGGCAAAGAGATACAGTACGGAAGAAAGCCCGAAGTTTGTGAACGGCATCCTCGACGCCTCATTGAAGCAACTTTCCGGCGAGGGGAAGGTCGTGAAAACGGGACGTGGCCTGATAAACACATCGACAAAGAGGAAGCAATGACGGTCGAGCGGTATTCGCGCGGAACGATATTCTCCTGGACACTTTTCGACTACGCGCGGACATCTTTCTCGGTAATGGTGAAGACAGTTGGCTTTGCCCTTTACTTCAGAGAAATCGTTGCCGCGGGAACGGGGCGTGGCGATTTCTACTGGGGGCTCGCCGATAGTCTCTCGATGATTATCGCTGCAGGGTTATCTCCGGTCCTCGGTGCGGCAAGCGATTATTCTCACAAGCGAAAGAGATTTCTCCTTGCTTTCTCGATGCTCTGCATCTCCGGAACGGCGGTTCTCTACTGGATTCAGAAAGGAATGATACTTCCGGGGATGCTAGTGTTCATCGCCGCGAACGTCGGATTCCAGGGCGGTTACACTTTCTACGATGCCTTCCTTCCCGAGATAGCCCCGAGTTATGTGTACGGAAGAGTTTCCGGTTACGGCTTCGGGATGGGCTATCTCGGAGCGCTCTCGATACTTGCCATTACTTTTCCTTTTATCAGCGGCGGGTTCGCTCCTTCAAATCTCGAGAAGTTCAGGACGAGTTTTCTCATAGCAGCGGCCTTCTTCGCGGTCTTTTCCATACCGGCGTTCCTCAGGCTGCGCGACCACACAGGAGTTTATCACCGGAAGCTTCCGTATTTTCGCCTCGGCTTCCGCCGCGCCGTCAGGACTTTCCGGCAGCTTGGCCGGTATAAGTCACTGTCGAAATTCCTTATCGCATTCTTTCTTTACATTGACGGCGTCAATACGGTCATTTTCTTTTCGGCGCTGTACGCGCGTGGCACGCTCGGCTTCACTCCCGTCGAGGTGATTCTCTTCTTCATCGTGGCCCAGACCACCGCCATACTCGGATCCATCGTGTTCGGCATCCTGACCGATCACTGGGGGCCGAAGAAAAGCATCAACATAACGCTGCTGATTTGGATCGGTGTTGTGCTGGCTGCGTTCTTCATACAGACGAAGGCCGAATTTTATGCCGTTGGTCTGTTTGCCGGCGTCGCGATTGGATCCTCCCAGTCTTCCAGCAGGAGTCTGATGGCGCTGCTGACGCCACCAGAGCACGCGGCAGAGTTTTTCGGTTTTTACGACGGCATAGCCGGCAACGCCTCCGCGATAATGGGGCCGTTGACCTTCGGTGTCATATCCAGCTTCAGCGGGAGCCAGCGCATAGCGGTTCTCTCAGTGCTGATATTTTTCGTGCTTGGTCTTATATTCCTTCAGCAGGTGAAGGTCCAGTGGCAAAGCCGGACTCAAACCGTTTTGGAGAATTAAAATGAAGCTTTTATTGTTGTCAATGGTGATGATGAGCACCGTATTGGGATCGACCGATTACGTCAAAGTGGAAATCAGGCCAGGCACACTGGAGGCTGAGAACGGCAGCGCGGTATCTTTTACACTGCGGCTACGGGCGAGTGAGGGGATCCACGTGAATGCTGAGCCCACACTGACCGTCAGGTCGACGACGAGCGGCGCGGAGCTCTCAATCGCGGAAATCCATAAATCAGGTGACTATCTGGATCTCGGCAAGCCTATAAAAATCACGTGCAAGGTCGACGGGTTGAAACCCGGTCAGCAGCGCGTCAATTTTGTCCTGAGCTATACGTATTGCTCAGACAAGGAGGGGTGGTGCCGGATGGGCAAGGATTCGTCGTCAATAGAGATCCATGTGAAGAAATAGTTGAAGCCGGTCTACTTTGTTTCAGACATACATCTAGGCGCGCCATCGCTGCGCCCTGATTTTGAGGAGAAGAGAAAGGCCGAGTTGTTGAAGTTTTTCGATGCCGTGGAGAAAAACGGGAGCCGCATGGTGATCGTCGGAGATCTCTTCGATTTCTGGTACGAATACAGGCACGTCGTTCCCAAGAATTTTTTCTGGTTGTACACGAAACTCAAAGAGATGGTTGACCGCGGCATTCCCATCGACTACGTCGCGGGGAATCACGACTTCTATCTCGGAGAATTTTTCACGAAATCCGTAGGCGTGAAGGTATACCAGGACGGATTCTCGGAAGAAATTGCCGGGAAGAGATTCCTTGTTATTCACGGAGACGGTCTGGCATTGCACGACGTAGGCTACAGGATGCTTAAGAGGATACTGAGGAACCGTTTCATCCGGTCGCTCATCAGGTGGGTGCACCCCGACATAGGCTTTTCCATGGCAAAAGCGTTCTCAAAGAAGAGCAGAGAGTACACAACGAATAAGGATTTCGGCGAGATGGACGGGATGCTGCTGTTTGCGGAGAAGAAAATGAAGGAAGGTTACGACTTCGTGGTTATGGGGCATAATCACGTCCCGAAGTATGAGCGGTTCGGGAACGGCACATACGTGAACCTCGGAGACTGGCTCGGCAACTTCACTTACGGACTCTTTGATGGCAATGGGATGCAACTCTTGAAATGGGAATTTGAAAAATGAAGCGGAAGTATTCCAAAGAAGAGATGGACAGGTATTTCAA
>JAJYGB010000486.1:0-385 GCA_021785235.1 Bacteroidota bacterium | reverse complement strand
CAACGACCCGGACTATAGAAAATCCGCGCGGGGAAACAAGCGGAGGTCGAGCAAGGAAAAATTGGCAATGAAATTGGGAATATGGACCGCCGTTTTAGTGTTCCTGGTCGGCTACGGCTTTTACGTGATCAGCGGCCTCCCTTCGCTCGAAGAGCTTGAGAACCCGAAGCCTGAACTTGCCACAAGAGTGCTCTCTGCCGATGGCCAGGTTATAGACCAGTTCTTCCTGAAGAACCGTGCTGTCGCGGATATCAAGGAGGTGCCTCACTATGTCGTCGACGCGCTGGTTGCCACCGAGGACAAGAAATTTTATACCCACTGGGGAATCGATCCCATCCGAATCCTGAGCGCGCTGGCGGTCGATGTCATTCACATGAGGGTGAAA
>JAJYGB010000401.1 GCA_021785235.1 Bacteroidota bacterium | reverse complement strand
GGTTCAATTTCTATTGAACTGATAAAGTAAGTTTGAGGCGAGATGCTTTTTACGGGCAAGAGCGGCTGAGTGAGGACACGGAAACTCCAGTAACGCGCCCGGTGAATTTGTTTGAGATCGCATCTACAGACGCCTTTGAGACCGCAAGAGAAGATGTGATGCTGAATTGATGATATAGGTGGTGATGCTCGGTTAGAAGTACGAACGTATTTGTGTTGCCGATTCACTGAACCAGACAATTATCGAAGAGGGAGAAGCTCAAATGCCCGGCATCGTGGCGCGAGAGATCGCGGTGCTCTCTAATGGGGTGCGGAACCCGCATCGGTGCGGTTCAACAGGTCAGGTCGGCCGCGATGCCGACGGCGGTTTGCGTGTTTCAGGTTTGACATGTGGCTGTCTCACACCGTCAGAATGGCGGCTGCTCCAGATAGCGCAGGGTTATCTTATCAATCAAACGGGAAGTGCAGTAAATGCGGCAGGCAGTATGCCGAACCGCAAGTGTAATTGCGTTGCGTCCGTTTCGGCTGGGGCTGCTCCGAGCGGCGAAAGCAAACGTATGGCGGGACAATCCGGAGATTTTTCGTGTCATGACGACACGATTCCGATAACAATGCTGTCGACTGAAGATCCCGTTATCCTCGGCGATCTCCGCGAAAGACTTCGCGGCAGAGGAAAAGACAGACTCACTCCAAATCATAAACCCGGAGGCGGTACCCTTGCAAGCCAGCGTTGAAAAACTGTCGGTAAGGGAAAAGATCGGGTACGGTGTCGGCGACGGCGCGGCGAACTTCGTCTTTCAAACAATGCTGATCTTCCAGCTCCCATTTTACACGGACGTCTTCGGCATCACCGCCACGGCGGCGGGAATTCTGCTTCTTGTCGGCCGGTTTTGGGACGCCATGTTCGACCCCTTTATGGGAGTGATCGCAGACCGTACAGACACGAGATGGGGAAAATTCCGACCGTGGGTCTTATGGTCGGCGATTCCCTTCGCAGTGATTTTCGTTCTGGCATTTACAACTCCCCATTTCGGCGCGACCGGAAAGCTCATATACGCATACATCACTTATATCCTTCTGATGACCGTTTATTCGGTCAACAACACTCCCTATTCCGCCCTCAACGGAGTGATTACCGGAGACGTGAACGAGAGAACGTCGCTTTCTTCCTTCCGATTCTTTTTTTCGATGGCCGTGGCGTTTCTCGTACAGGGTCTGACGCTGCCGCTGGTTGATAAATTCGGCAGCGGAAACGTCCAGAGTGGATGGACCACGACGATCGGTATCTTTGCGGTCATTTGCATCGTATTCTTCGTCATTACATTTCTGAGCGTCAAGGAGCGCATCAAACCGGATCCGAAGCAGGAGTCTTCTCCGCGGAAGGATTTGCTCGGCCTTTTGAAGACAGGTCCGTGGGTTTCGATGTTCATCGCCACCCTATTTATCTTTATAACTCTCGCCATGTGGGGAAGCGGGATGTTCTACTATTTCACTTACTATGTTGATAAGAACGCGCTGTTCGACTTCCTCAAGTCATTAGGCCTGGGACGGATCAGTTCTGGAAACGGCGGCTTCTGGTATGGGATACTGAACACCTTTGGACTCATCGTCGGCAAGGATGCGAGCAACGTTTCTTCGGTAGGCTTCAGCCTGTTCAATATGGCCGGCCAGTTCGTAACGATTCTGGGTGTTCTTGCTTCCACAGCGCTTGCAGCCCGGTTCGGAAAGAAAGTTGTTTTTACCGTCGGCCTCTTCTTCACGACTGTGTTTACCTCGTTGTTCATCGTGTTGCCGGCACAGGCGGTGGGGACAGCGTTTCTTCTGAACATTCTCAAATCGCTTGCGTACGGTCCGACCATTCCTCTTCTGTGGGCCATGATGGCAGATGTAGCCGATTATTCGGAATGGAGGACGAAACGACGGGCGACGGGCCTCGTGTTCGCAGGAATTGTCTTCGGTCTGAAGGCAGGACTCGGTCTTGGAGGTGCAATTTGCGGCTGGATCCTGGCAGCTTACGACTATGTTCCCAACGGCGTGCAAACCGGTCATGCGATCTTCGGTATCCGTATGGCCGCCAGTATTTATCCCGCGTTGACTTTTCTTGCCGGCGTCGTGGCGATCCTGTTCTACGGGATAGATAAGAACCTCAATCTCCGGATCCAGGATGAATTGGCGGAACGGAGGAGGAGTTTTGAATACAGCTGAGGAAGACGTAGCCGGCAGGTCGCGAAGATATCGATTTGCAGTCATATGAGACGGTTAATTACGACAGGATCCGATGCTGGATGATGTTCGAGTTGAAAACCTGACGAAGGAAGCACAAAGCAAAACAAGGAGATGTTCCCGTGAAAGTTTCTATTAGGTCGTCCGCGGAATCGAGACACTTGCTCGGCATCGATGCGGTTTTTGCCTCAAGGTTAAATGAACTTGCGATGGCAGGAATGCTTTTGTTCCTGATGACCGGGACGCTGCTTGCAGAAGGTACTATCAAAGGCAGGGCATTAGACAAGCAAACCAAAGACGCGCTGCCCGGTGCCACCGTCCTTATAAAAGGAACGAGTGTCGGAGCTTCGACGGATCTGAACGGATATTTCATCATCCACAACGTGCCGTCCGGTGAACAGACAATAGTCGTCTCATACGTGGGGTATCATTCGACGAGCGAGACAGTGGACGTCCCCGACAACCAGACTCTCGAAAAGGATTTCTATCTTGAGGCGACGGCGGTGCAGGGAAAAACAGTCGTCGTGACCGCGCAGGCACAGGGCCAGATACAGGCCATCAACCAGCAGCTTGCCTCAAACAAGATCGTCGATGTTGTCTCGAGTGCGAAGATTCAGCAGCTGCCGGATTTTAACGCGGCGCAGGCGATAAGCCGCTTGCCCGGGGTCTCGGTTCTCCAGAGTTCCGGCGAGGCGGATAAGGTCGTGATAAGGGGTCTGGCTCCTCAGTACAATGAAGTCGCAGTCGGTGGAATTACGCTCGCCTCAACGGGAAGCAACCAGATAGGTGCAACTTCTATCGAGGGCCTCACCCCGAGCGGTACGGTAAGCGATGACAGAAGTGTCGACCTCACCATGGTAACTCCTTACATGATTAAAACGATAGAAGTTTATAAGACGCTTACTCCCGACATGGAGGCAAACGCCATTGGTGGTTACGTGAACATGGTTTTGAGAGAAGCTCCCTCCGGACTTCATGGAGATGCGTTGTGGCAGTCCGGCTATACCCAAAAGAGCAACACCTATGGTAATTATCGTGCAGTGGTATCTGTGAGTGATCGGTTTTTCAACGAAAAACTGGGGATCTACGCGCTTGGAGACGCGGAACAGTACGATCGCAGCGCAGATAACATGAATGCGAATTACCAAACCGCGGCTTCATACCTGGATCCCTCCGGGTATCGGCCTGTCCGTGTGACCAGCGTGACACTTGATCGTCATGTAGAGACAAGGCAGCGATACGGCGGTAATCTGATCCTTGACTACAGGCTCCCTTCCGGCTCAATCAAATCGGTCAATATGTTCAGCAGGCTGAACTCGAATGCGAGCGACTACAATACCACATTGAATTACAATAGCATAAACCACGATATAGATTTTTCATATAAGGGAGGAATTACCACCACAGATCTTGCGGTCAACTCTCTGGAGTTCACGAACGACTTCGGGTTTATGTCCGTGGACATCGAGGCGGCCAACACTTATTCGAG
>JAJYGB010000097.1 GCA_021785235.1 Bacteroidota bacterium | reverse complement strand
CTCCTCCAGGCAGCTTTCACTGCCATTTTTCTCTCCGTTATTGATCGCCCTTTCGCTGCGAAGATGCCATTTCACCTATGACTCGAATATTCCATCTCTGCCTCACGTACCCTGGACCCTTTCGGCCGTTGGCCGATTATTATCTGGTAACAACCACTTTCATGGTCCTGTGAACCCCGCTCATACTCATTGCAACGAGATACACCCCGGATGAGACGCGTTTTCCAAGGTCAGCCCTCCGGTCCCAGGTTATGGTATGATCCCCGGCCAACTCATACCCGCTGAACAGACTCCGTACTTCTCTTCCCAAAACATCATAGACAACGATCGTGACCGGAGAACTCACCGGCAGGTGATATGTTATGCACGTTGAGCCGGTCATGGGGTTGGGATATGCTGAGATAAAAGCGGAGACGCGAGTAGCCTCCCGATCTTCCCTTACACTGAGCGGAACCTGCCTGACAACGGCTATGTATTGTGCTGAATCGATCGTCTTATCGTTATCAAGAATGAACAGCGACATAAGAAGAGTGTCGGGCGGCAGCTCAAATGTGGTATCAGGCCGAATTGAATACGAATCGCCAGATGATATATCTACAAAGAGGAGCCTGTACCTGTAAACACGCGCCGAGTCACTTACCAGTATGTATGCGGAATTTATGATCCGGGGGTAATCACCAGTGTCGGGAATGAACAGATTCGTATTGAACCCGCCTGAGATCGACACACTGTCGACAAACTGCCGGCTCGTATCGACAGCAAAGACGATGACGGGTGGAGTACAGCCGCTGACAACCGAGATAGTATCAGTCTCGGGAAAATAATGCACGATTTGCGCTAAGCCAGGCTTCTCAAAGCAAAACACTAGACTAAGCCAGAAGCCCGTTCCGCGCAAAAGCAACCGATTGCAGCGAAGAAGCATTCTCATCCCTCACACCTTCCTGATAAGTGCGGTGCTTTTAGGGCTCGATTGATTTACCACGGTCTCTCAGCCCACGTGAACTAACGTCAGAAATTTATGTGGTTTCAATTGTGAATTCAAACAAAGAAAGCAGTCGTTACTAACACCGGGAGGTCCGTAATGCCTTATCCACAATCCCAAACTCGCAATTCGAAATTCCAAACTACTTACTACCTACTGCCTACTACTTACCCCCTACTCATCTTCGATTCCCACATTATCCAGCGCGACTTCCCCAGACACGCTCCTGTCGAATACGAGGCTGATCCTTTTTATCCGTTTCGCGTCGAATTCCCGGTTAGACTTTACGAACTTCTCAATTGGAAGCACGAATGTCTGGAGAACTCGTTCAGCAGGTTTAGAGGCGCCGAAATCTCCGCCGAAGCTGTACTTTCCGAGCTGCGTTTTCAAAGGCGGCGTAATCCTCGCGAATTCGCTAAGCGGCAGCTTCACGCCGTTCCCCCTCCAGTCCTCCAGTTCGACGGATAGATCGAGCGAATCGCCGGAATCGTCCTTGTTGCTGCACAATGAGAACACGAGGTCGGACTTACCCGTCCTCAGCGAATGAGAAGCAGAGTCCGAAATAGTAAATGTGTATCCGGGAATTCCCTTCGTCGAGGCCGAGTCTTTCCTGTCCCAGCCCAGGTACGCGACATTATTCTGTTGAGACGAGTTCCACGAATCCCTGAAAACGAGACTGTTCAGGCTCCAGGTTTTCAGGTTCTCGCCGGAGATCGTAACTCCCGGGATTGTCGCCTTTGTCACATCAAGCCCTTCTTCGTAATCCGCGATTGTCCTGAAATTGGAGGCTTTGAATTGCGATATGTAATAATCCTTCGGAAGGCGGTCCGCCATCGTCCTGAAGTCCCTGAGGAACGGCGTGTATTCCTTTTTACCATGCAGGACAACTTCGAGGAACGAGGAGATGTAAAGCTTCGCCGCCTTTTCCTGCTCTTCGTGATTCATTATCGGCTTCAGGTTCATCAACCAGCTGAGCGGTACTCCGTAATCGGTCCTTCCCCAGCTGGTGTTGAACTGCCCGTGGTTGGCGCGGTAGATAAATATCGCGGATTTGAAGAAGTAGCCTTTGCCGGAAAATGAAACCCGGTTGTACTGCCTGTCTCCCAGGAAGACCGACATGTCGCCGTCGTACCCGCCCTGGAGAAGAAGATAATCCAGGTCGCGGAGCTCGACGCGGTGACCGCTAGTTGGCTCATACGGGTCGTTCGGGGCGACCTGGACAATCCCTTTGATGTTGAAATGAAAATCAAATTGAGTCTTCGCATCTGTGTAGTAGCGTGGGAGCCGGTTGATCATCGCCGCGATCGCGACCGCCTGTCCGCCGCGCGAGTGGCCGATTAGTACGATATTGTCAGTGTCGACTTTCCCGAAGAAAGGACTCCCCGGCGTCGCGTTCCAACTCCGCCACTCCTCAAGATGTTTGAGAAGTATCCACCCCCTCGTGAAGTTTTCCTTCTGTCCGAAATCTCTGACCCAGTTCCCGTTCAAGAAATTCTCATCGACAGAAGCCATGATGAAGCCGCGGCTCGCGAGGAGCCTTCCAAGGTAATCGTAGCCGGCGTCAGAGTACCTTTCCATCTGGTGGTTGCCGTGAACAATCAGCACGAGCGGATACGGCCCATTTCCTTCCGGGTACCACACTCTCGCATTGAGCGGACAGTGTTTGAGATCGAATCCCCAATACCACTCCCGCAATTTGTTGCCGATTCCACCGGTGTCGCTAAGGAACGGAGTGACATCGACGGTCGGTGTTTTCATCGAGACGAGTTTGCCGTACTCCGTCCGCTGATGGTCCCAGCCGCTGCCGTAGAAAAGCAGTTGCGGTTTATACGGCCCGTCAAGGGAAGGATCAGGCACAGAAACCTGTGCTACGCCGGAAGAATAATCGGCCTTCGGTATGAGCAAGGTTGCGTCGGTCCCGCTACCCAGGAGTCCGGTGAGGAGGTAACCATCAGCTGCCGCCGTGACGACGAGGAGTGCAACTGAGACAATTCTCTTTATGCCGTGGATGAACGCAAATCCGATAAGGGCGCCGTTCGTCAGTCCGAAGAAGAAGAGGAGCCTACCGAAATTCGAGATAGGGAGCGAAAGGAGAACTACTGCGCCGGCGAGGAGCGCAGCTATGAACCTTGCCGGGAGGCTCTTTACAACTTTAAGGAGAAAAAGAACGAGGAGGTACGCGAGCAGCGTAGCCACCGCGGTGACGATGACGGATACTGAGATATCGACGGCGGCGCCGAGACCCGTTGCCATGACGGATCCAAGTATGACAGCGAATGCCAGCGCCGCGGCAATCGAGCCGACCGCCGCCCCCGGCCACAGTTTTCTGCCGAGCGTGAGGAGCCATTTCACAATAGCCCTCCAGGCCCGTTTGATCTTACCGACCGGTGTGCTATTCAGAAGCGGAGTTTCGCCCGCAAACGTTTCCCTGTCCATTTGATTTGCCCTATTTGATTATTCGCAGATTCAGCCCTGACGTTGGTTCTAAGGTAAGTAATGATAATTGAAATACAAAAAAGGCGGGCTCCAATCTCGCTACGACTTATTGCCCTATTTACATTCCCGAAATCAGATCTTCAATCTAAGATGTACAATAGTAAATCCTTCCGCTTTTGACCTTTTACGCTCTCAACCTATTTACCTTTTACCCTTTTCCCTATTTCATTAGCACCATCTTCCTCGTAGTCACCCGTCCTGCCGCCATGAGCCGATAGAAGTAAACTCCGCTAGCCAGTCTCG
>JAJYGB010000305.1 GCA_021785235.1 Bacteroidota bacterium | reverse complement strand
AAATTAAGTATGGCGACAGTCTCTAAAAGATTATCTTTCTTCGACAGATATCTTACGTTATGGATCTTCATGACCATGTTCCTCGGCGTCGCGGCAGGCTCCGTCGTGCCTCGCATCGCTTCTTTCTGGGATTCGATGAGCAGTGGCGCGACGAACATACCTATCGCGGTCGGGCTCATTCTTATGATGTACCCGCCCCTCGCCAAAGTAAAATATGAGGAACTTGGCAAAGTATTCAGCAACGGAAAGATTTTGTCGCTGTCTCTCATACAAAACTGGGTCGTAGGCCCGGTGGTGATGTTCGTCCTGGCGATAGTTTTCCTTCACAACTATCCGACATACATGGCTGGCCTTATCCTCATCGGTCTAGCGAGGTGCATTGCGATGGTCATAGTCTGGAACGAGCTGGCGCAGGGGAACACCGAATACGCCGCGGGGCTCGTCGCTTTCAACTCGGTCTTCCAGGTCCTGTTCTATTCTCTATACGCGTACGTCTTCATAACCATACTACCGAGGTGGCTCGGACTTAGTTCATTCAAGGTTGATATCACCATTGGCCAAATCGCCGAGAGCGTCTTCTTCTACCTTGGAGTGCCATTCATTGCCGGAATAACGACGAGATTCCTGCTGATAAAAGGGAAAGGAAGGGAATGGTATGATAAACAGTTTGTTCCCAGAATAAGCCCGATCACTCCAGCCGCTCTGCTCTTCACGATATTTGTCATGTTCTCATTGAAGGGGAAACTCATTTTGCAGATCCCGCTTGATGTCGTGAGGATCGCGATCCCTCTTGCCTTTTATTTCATAATAATGTTCTTCGTCTCGTTCTGGATGGGGAAGCGGGTCGGCGCGGATTACGGCAAGACGACGACACTTTCTTTCACTGCAGCGAGCAACAACTTTGAGCTCGCTATCGCTGTGGCCATTGCTGTCTTCGGGATAAATTCAGGGGAAGCATTCGCGTCCGTTATCGGTCCGCTTGTAGAAGTTCCGGTGCTGATCGGCCTGGTGAACGTGGCGTTACGGTTCAAGAAGAGGTACTTTCCCGAGGTCTCGGAAGCGTGAACGAATGATTTCCCGGCGGAGGACAAAACTCCGCCGGGTGCTGCTCGCCGATTGAGTTGACATTGGCTAAGTTTCCGACTCTATGGAATAAGGAGAGCCTTTATCGCGCGCCGTTCGTCCATGGCACGATATCCCTCAGAGACTTTATTGAGAGGAATCGTCAGGTCGAAGACCTTCCCTGGGTTTATTTTTCTTTTCCACACAAGATCGATCAACTCGGGCAGATAACGTCTTACCGGCGCCGGGCCTCCTTGGAGGCGAACGTGAGTCCTGAACAACTCTTCTCCTTTTATTTGAACCCCGTGGGGGACTCCGACAGATCCTACAGCTCCGCCGGGTCGTGTGGAGCCGATCGCCTGCATCATCGATTCCTGTGTGCCTACGCACTCCAGCAACGAGTCCGCGCCTACTCCTTTTGTCAATTCTTTGATGCGAGCAACGCCTTCGTCCCCTCGCTCGCTTACGATATCTGTGGCGCCGAACTCGCGCGCGAGTTTCTGCCGCGATTCGTGACGGCCCATTGCGATTATTCTTCCGGCGCCCATCTGATTTGCCGAGAGCACACCGAGAAGCCCGACCGCTCCGTCACCAACGACCACCGCGGTCGAGCCCGGTCTTACGTTTGCCGCTTGGGCCGCAAACCATCCGGTGCCCATGACATCGGAAAGTGTGAGCAAACTTGGAATTAAGTCGTCCGGTGGGATGTCTGGCGTCGCGACCAGCGTACCGTCCGCGAGCGGAACTCGAAGGAATGGCGCCTGGGCCCCGAGGACCAACTCTTTCTGCACGCAAGAGGATTGATAGCCTGCATGGCAGTGTGGGCAAGTGTTATCGGAGGAGAAGAAAGATCCGATCACGAACTCTCCCGGTTTAATTGATTTTACCTCGCTTCCCACCTCCTCGACGATCCCGCAGTATTCGTGTCCGAATGGAATTGGTTCGGCAATTCGCTGTATGCCGCGGTAAGTCCACAAGTCCGAACCGCAGACGCAGGTTGCCGAGGTTCTGATGATGGCGTCCGTCGGCTCAATGATTTTTGGATCTTCGCGTTCCTCAAACCTCACATCACGCGGCCCATATATTACTGTCGCTTTCACTCTAAGTCTTCCTTTCTTTGAGATTGGTCGGAGACCTGTTCTTATTCCATCTTCATCAAAGATAAAAATCTTGAAACAATTTTTGCCACTGGCAAAATCTTAAAGACAATGCTATTCATCTTCATGACGCTTAACTCGTTCTAAGAATTGCCGTCCAGTTAAGGCCACTGCGTTACTAGTTGTACGCCTCAACCTGAAGAAACGGCGCCTTTCCGTGTCCCAGAAATTTTCGAGGCGTGAAATCTCTGTCGACGTGCTCCAATTTTTTTCCAAATTCGCCATCCGCTGGCATAGAATCTCGCGTCCCCATGCCACGCATGGGGAAGAATTACGCAGAAGCGGCTCACGTTTTTGGAATGTCATGCCCAAATTTGTGGAAATCGCGAGAATCCGCGCGCACTCTGCCGGCATCATATTTGTGGAACTTCGTCACGTGGACTCTGTTTTATTAGCGCGCAAGTTGGGTTTTTAAAAGAATGAGTAGATTGGTCAAATATTTGAATCTGTTAGTCTTATCGACCTTCCTTGTCGGCCAGGTTCAGTATGCCTATTCAACCTATTTCTGCACAATGATGCAGCAGCAGGTGAGTGCGCCTGTAATGAAAATGAATATGGGTACGGAGGCGAAAAACACCTGCGACCAATGCAAGGCAGTTACACCGGATCATCAGGGTGAGCAGCTCAACCAGAGCGATTGCATTCAATCGACTACCTTGCAGAAAAGTACGCTGGATAATTTCACGGACTCGCAGAAGCTCGTTCACCACTTTGTTCCGGCGGCATTTATCAGCAATTCGCTTTCGACGGTCGGCAGTCAGTTACTGCTTACTACCTATCACGTGCTGCCTACTCCTGTTTCTCCTCCGTCAGATTTACCAATCCTCAACAGTAATCTCCGCTTCTAAGCCCTTTCCTCTCCGAAGGACTCCTTCGGGGAATGATAAGTCTGCGGGGACACATTGTCCCGGTGCGAACCTGCCTTGTATGACGTGGTCTCGCCCGGTCAGTCCCTCCCGGTACTTGTCAATTCTCTTTTGATATACTCAATCGTGCAGTGGATTTCCGCTGCATTGTAAAAGGAAAATGGAAAGGCGAAGTATGTTGTCAAAGAATTTTAAATTCTCAATTCCGAATGTTGAATTAGGATTGCTGATTGTCCTGCTGTTCGGACCAAACGCGTTCGGACAATCTCAGCTGGATAGTCTCATCACCACAGCGACGCGCAACAATCCGGAGATTCAGATGGTCCGCTATCAATCGATGGCGGCGCATTCCAGGATCGATCCCGCGGGGCAGCTCCCGGATCCGCAGCTCAAGGTGGGTGCGATGAACTTTCCCGCCGATTTCAATTTCTCATCCGAGACCATGACGATGGTGCCCGAGTTCACTTTGATGGAAATGTTCCCGTGGTTCGGAAAATTATCTGCCGCCGCCGATGTGGAAAAATACGGGTATGAATCTTCGGCGGACAGGCTGGCAAGTGTTACTCTCGACGTCGTAACCAATCTGAAAGAAGTTTACGGCCAGACGTACAGCGTCGAAAAATCGTTACAGTACCT
>JAJYGB010000220.1 GCA_021785235.1 Bacteroidota bacterium | reverse complement strand
TTGCCACTTCTGCTGCAAACTCCCTGAGCACTGATGGGAAATTCTCGGTTACTAGCTCTACCTTCCGGTCGTATTCCGACTGCAGCGCCCTGGAAGCATCGAGCTTTCCCGCCTCAAACCCCTTCTCGTACGCCTCGGAAACCGCTCTCTTTGCCGCCTCCTCAAGGTCTGCGTTGGCGCCCGTAGTGAAAAGCTCACCAGTCAACGGCTGAGCGCCGCCGACGATATCGTCCACGTCCACTTTCACAACGTTCTTCTTGTCGGCAACTATTTCTTCAATCACACTTCTGTAGTCCACGATCTTCAAATCATGAAAGCGAGAATGAAGCTTGATGACATTCGGCTTGCCGTCCTGCACTGACTCTCTAGACAAAGACATCCTCCGGGCTCCCTCTTCCTCCGATTACAATCTCTTCGTTTTCTTCCAGCTGGCGGATGACATCGACTATTCTCGTCTGCGCGGATTCCACATCCCGGAGTCTCACAGGGCCCATGAATTGGAGCTCTTCCTTGATCATCTCCGTCGCACGCTCGGACATATTCGCGTATATCTTCTGTTTGAGTTTATCATCAGCGATCTTGAGCGCAAGGGTAAGATCTTTCTTGTCAACCTCGCGAAGTATCCGCTGTACGCTGCGGTCATCGATGTAAAGGATGTCTTCAAACATGAACATCAGGCGCTTGACCTCCGTGGCAACCTGCGGGTCACGCTGCTCGATCGCGGTCATCAGGAATTTCGCCTGCACAACGCCGACTTTGTTCAGTATAGCCGCCATCGCCTTCGCACCACCGGTCGAGGTACTGTTTTCATTTATTACCTCTTCCGCTACCTCATCCACGACACTCTCGATTTCACCCACGAGCGAAGGCGCCACCCTTCCAAGCGTAGTGACCCTGAAAGCGACATCAGCCCGTAGATCCTCCGGGAAAGCTTCAAGCACGTCCGCTGCCAGTTCGGACGCGAGATGACTGAGGATGAGGGCAATCGTCTGGGGATGTTCCTTTTGAAGAAAGTTCGCCAACTGTCGCGGCTCCGCCTTTTTCAAGACGGAAAAGCCCCTAACAGTCGTGAGTTCCTTTACCTTCTCTATTATCTCGCCCGCCCTCATAGCACCCAGAGCCTTCTCGAGGACAGATTGGGCATAATCGAGGCCGCCTTTAACGATATACTCCTGGGCCAGGCTGAGCTGCTGGAATTCCTCCATCACTTTGTTGATTACGTTGGAATGAACTCCCTGCATGTTCGTAATCTCGACCGTAAGTCTCTCGATCTCTCCCTGGTCAAGGTGTTTGAAAATATGGGCGGCGCTCTCCACGTCGAGAGCTATCATGAGGACTGCGGCCTTCTGCCTTCCGGTCAACTGTTCAAATGTGATCTGACGGGCAACTTCTTTAGACATTTTCACCGCCATCCGTTAGCCAAACTTTCAATAATTTTGCCGCGTCTACCGGCTTTGTCTGTATGTATTCTCCGACGGTCTCCCTGATCTTTTGAGCCCTAAGAATTTCCTCCGAATATTCGGCGGCCTGCAGACTTTCGACGACATCCTCCCTATCCCGAGCGTTGAGCGATGCCCTCTCACCATCGGCAAGCGCTTGTTTCGGCTGCCTGGAGACCGTTACCTGCTTCAAAGGTTCCGCTTCCTGCTTCCGAAGTTTTCGGAAAATCGATAGAAAGACCACTATGGCCCCGATCATCGCGGCGAGTATCACAAATTTGTCCGCGTAATTCTGAACATTGAAACCGGGCTTCTGCTTCATCATGTATTGCTGGTTGCCGTTTTCAAAGGGAATATTGACAAGAGAGACCTGGTCTCCTCGGTTCGCGTCATATCCGACGGCAGACTCCACGATGTTCGTAAGCTGGGATATCTCCTGCTGACTTCGCGGAGTATACTCGATAGTCTGCACTCCCCCTTTATTTATGGCAGTGTATTTCCCGTTTACCAGCACCGCAACGGAGAGCTTCTTTATGCTTCCGACGCTGCCGACCAGCTTCTCCACTGTCTTTCCAACGTCATAGTTGGTAACGACGTTGGTCTGTCCGGAATTGTTCGAGAGCGAGTCTGCCGGGACTGCCGAATGCTGCTGCATCGTCTGCTCGCTGAGGACAACGCTGTTCGGATCATATTGCTCCGTAGTCTTCTCCACCTGGTTAAAATCCAGATCGGCGTTCACCCTGACTATCGCGTTGCCTGGACCGAGAACGGCGTCGAGCATGCTCTGGGCCTTGTTGGCAAGATAGTTCTCAACTTTTGTCTGAAGATCGTACTCCGAAGATGTCAGTGCATCAATGCCCGAAGTTTTTCTTGAAAGCATGTCTCCTTTTGAATCGACTATCGTAACGTTGTCCGGACTGAGTCCTTCTATGCTCGCGGCAACAAGATTCTGAATACCGTTTATTTCTTCCGCGTTCAGGTGCGCCCCTTGTTTCAGTTTGAGGAAGACGGACGCCGTGGTTTTCTGTTGTTGACTGCGAAACAGGGCCTTTTCCGGAATGACGATACGCACGCTTGCTCCCTGAACTTCGTCAAGCTGAAGTATCGTCTTTTCTAACTCTCCTTCCAGAGCCCTCTTGTAGTCCACGCGTTCAGTGAAATCGGTCATCCCAAACGTCGGCTTGTCGAAAATTCCGTAGCCGACGATGCTTGATTTCGGGAGGCCCTCTCCGGCCAGTTGCAGCCGTAGCGCATAGACCTTGTTCTTAGGAACCAGGATCGATTTGCCCTGGTCGCCCAATTCGTAGGGCACCGCCGCGGATTTCAGCTTATCGACTATCTTTGAGGCATCCTGTGGTTCCAGATTGGAGAAGAGCACGCCGTATGTCGGTTTGTTTGCCCAGTTTATCAGCATGACAACGGCGATCACGGAGACTACGGCCGCGATACCAATGCCTATCTTCTGCTGAAAAGTCAGCTTCTTAAATATGGATGAGAACTGGCCGGGAAAAGACGACGGTGAATTTGCCATTTGTCAGCGACTCACATCTGCATCTGCATAATCTGCTTGTAAGCATCGAGCATCTTGTTCCTGATCTGAAGAAGCATGTCGAAGCTTACCTTTGCCTTTTCCATGGCGACCATGACCTCGTTGACGTCCGCCGGCTGGCCAGACGCCATCTTGTCCATGGCTGTGTTCGCGCTGTTTTGAAGATCGTTGACATGATTGACGAAGCCGTCGAGCATTTCCCCAAAACTTGTTGTCGCATCGTTGGCGCTTTTGTTAGCAGAAATATCAGGCGCCAATCTGCCTATCGCTGCCTGAAGTTCACTGACCTGCATCCTACACCTTTCTATTTATGATTTGCCCGGGCTCCATGGAAGAATGAATACCGTTGGGCGAATAAGTTGAATGGGCATGTATTTGCGACGAGGATTCCGGAAACAGTTTCGCGAAAAACGCGCGCTCGGCATTTGTCAAGCCGCCATGACTAAGCGAGACTCCCGCCGTCGACTGAGATTTTTGTTCCGGAGCTGCCACCCTTGAATTTTTTGCCGGCTCTCTCTGTGATACCGGCGAAAACCCCATACTTGAAATAGAACCAACTTTCATAATTCTCCTCAGATGTTGATTGAGTCTTTTATAATACTCTTTGAGGCCTGTATGGCGGTAACGTTCGCCTGGTATTCGCGCGTCGTTGTGATCATATCCACCATTTCCGTAACCACATTTATCTTAGGCTCCGTGACATATCCCTGGGCATTAGCGTTCGGATTAGACGG
>JAJYGB010000078.1 GCA_021785235.1 Bacteroidota bacterium | reverse complement strand
ATTACTGCGATCAGCAAAGATGAGAACTTCATGTATCCGTATGAACGTTTACGCAATGAATTCAGTTTCCCTTGTGAAATACTGCACGATTGGCGATAAAATTACCCGGCACTATTAAAGGATCCAGTGATATACCATCCGTTGTGCCTGAGAATATTCCCTCGTGCAATTACCTGAATCAAGGTGGACACTAATACCTGCCGCCACTATGACATTTGATGCCGCGGAGTTACGTTCGGTGTGAACCCCGGGAGAATTGAACGGCACTCGCTTCGATCCGTCCTGCGCGCGAATCTCCATCAGGTCGACGATGCAACTTCGAGAGAAGTGACACTTGCAGGGGTTACCGCGAAATCGGAAGGATGTCTCCCAGAGGCGGCTGGACGGTGCTCAGAGCTTCACTTCAAAAAAACCCGACAGGATTCTCACCGCTTCATCGAACATTTCAGACTTAATCAGGAGGTAATCCGTGTCGTATGTTGAAACTGAAAACACGCTTATCCCGGACGCGGCGAGCGGCCCGGTCATAGAGGAGATAAGGCCGGTCATGGAAAGGTCGAGTGGCCCTTCCACCTTGAAAGCTCTCCAGCCTCTCGACGCCGGAACGTCCGGCGGTATCGAGCCACCGTCGCAGACTATAGAAAGTTCCTCGTTCGTAATGGTAATGGACACGAAGGAGGGTCTCTCCGTGGCCCAGGCCGGTATTTTGACGCCTTTCTCAAGCCTGCAAATCGCAAGTTCCCACGGGAGGACGGAGAGCTTCAGTTTAGCCGCAGCCAACCGCCTCCTCAACAGATCGTGGATTATGTTGTCGCCTTGTCGCCATTAACTCTCATTCTGCCAACGTCTTAATAGCGCTTTCGGTTCCGGCAAAGAGAGCCTCTGGGCTTACCGGCGACCCGGTCGCGTGCTTCATCCACACGTCTGGCGCGACCCGGCCGTACGTCGCCATCCGCTCGAACTCAGCTCCGATGTTGCCTGCTTTCTTCATCTGGTCCTCGATCTGATACGCGATAATATGACCGATGGGATAATCCGGAAGATATAGGAAGCTGTCAATCATATGCGAGTATACCGCGAGGAGAACGACATCTCTAATCTTGAATACGGGCGCGTAGTATTTGTTCCAGGTATCTTTCGCGATCTGAAGAGTGGCCTCCCTGAGCTCACGCGGCGTCGCATCGGGATGGTCGTACATCCAATGCCAAACCGCCATATCGACGAGGGCCACACCTGAAATCTCGTACGTACCCCAGAAATCGTTAAGGACTTTGAGTGCCTCCGCATTCCGATCGTCGCTCCTCAGGCCGAGGAGTTCCAGGTCGTGTCCCTGGAAGACAAACGCGAACGCCTCCGTGAAGGCGGTATTCGGTACTCCTTGCAGGAGCGTGTGGTCGACGTAGTTCAGAGAAAAGGTTTGCTCGACATTGTGCCCCATCTCGTGCACGGCGATGTTGTATCCTTTATAGTTCATTCCCGACTTCTCGACTCGAGTTCTGAGGTGCGCTTTCGCCGATCTCATCGCGGAACCCCAGGCGTGCCCGGATCCGCGCGCGGGATCGACTATTATATTGTCCGCGAGGGCAACCGCCCGTTCCCTGCTGAATCCAAGCTTCATTAGGTTACCGGGAATGCTGTCTTTGTAAGCCTCTGCGGTCGGGTATCTTGCCGCGACGATGGAATCCAGCCCGGCCTGCGAATATTCGCTCCGCTGCCTGAAGCCGTTGTACCAGATGTCGAATGGCTCGAGCGGACGGCCGAGCCTTTTTTCAATGAGAGCTGCAACGCGTTCGGCAAGCGGTGAGGACACCACCTGTTCCAGCATCGCCTTCACCTCAGTCTCCGGGAGTTCTCTCCCTTCATCAAAACGGCGGGCTATCAGGCTCGGCGCGGTGGGAAAATAAGGATCCACAAGACGCGAAGCCTGAAACGTCCCGAGGAGCATCGCATACCTTGTATCTGGCTCCCTGTCGCGCCTGATCTCAATGTTTTTTATCGTAGATTCATCGAAATCCTTCACGTCCGAAGCAGTCACTTCGTTAGTGAAGGGGTTCCAGTCCACTCCCGGATTATCGACGACAGCCGCCGGAATCGTTTGTGTCACTATATTCTCCATCACGCGCTGGATGAGGCGCTGCTTATCGAGCCCCCGAACGGGATCGGCGTAATCCGCCTTTATCTCGTCACGAAGGTTCCAGTGCGAGAGGAGCCTTAGCTTCGCTGGGAATATCCGCTCACCATTATCGTTCACCAGATGATGCATCCAGATGTTGTAACCGGATATATATTGTTCCGATCTGGCCGCCGCACCGGCAACGGCTAGATTGACTTTCGCCGGGACACGCGAGGCAAACCCCTGTGCCAGACGGGCCTCAGCCCATTGACGCCGGGACCAGTTCGCGCCGTCAGTAACCCGCGCTTCGAGCGTCGTCATCGGAAAATTGAGCAGGACGACAAAAGCGAGTTTATTGCCGAAGAAGTCGTCCGCTATATGCGCAGCCGGGTCGTAAGCGAAGAAGATGTCATCGAAAGGATATGTCGTCCCCTGGTCAAGATCAGCCTGCGTCCTGAACTCGCGGCTGATCTCCAGCATGTGACCCGACAGTTTTTCCAGAAGGTTTTCATATCGCTCGAGCATCGCGTCAAGCGTTTTTTCATCGGAAGCGAAGTTGGCTTTCACAAATTCGACAAACGCGGCTGAGTCTCCGTCCTGAGCCCGCCAGAACCCGGCGACCTGTTCGATGCCCCGGTCTAATCGCACACGCGCGCCGGCATCAAGTGTCGACCAGAGGTCCGATTTGACGACGGAAGATGCCGCCTCCATCCAGGGCAGCCGCTCACCCGCAACAACCGAAGAGACCGCTGAAGATGCAATCAATGCGATGGACAAATACATGAGTACAGGTTTCATGATTGTTTCCCTTTCATGCGAAGTGAAGAACTCCGGGCCAGGCCGGATTCAATTTGCGAGATGCGGGCAACGTACGACAAGGGTAAATGAATGAGGAGGGTGCTGCGCGACAAGATGCCCTGCTGACGACCGAAGTTATCCGGCACGGCGTAAAAATGCAAGCGGCGCATGTTAACTCGCAAAAAAATGATATGGGTAAAAGCCTGCCGGCTCATCCAGATCGATGGGGGATTTATCCGAAGGGTAGGGTTAGTCTCGCGCCCGGCGAGTAACACCTATTCTCACCACCGGCACTATCCTGACCGTGGCTAGATTGAAATATCCGTGGAGAATTTCAGCTGAACTAATGTCAGCGAAGATAAACAAAGTGCAGGCAGCCTGTAGAAACAGGCCGCCTGCTGTCAGAAGATTAAAACCTTCTACGACCGCCGCCGCCGCCGAAGCCGCCGCCGCCGCCACTACCGCCGCGACGCGGGCCGCCTCTGCCGCCACCACCGCCGCCGCCGCGATTGTCATCAGTACGCGGGCGTGCTTCGTTGACGTTGAGAGCTCTTCCCTTGAGTTCCCTTCCGTTCAGCCCGGAGATCGCCGCTTCCGCTTCTTCCTTGACTGGCATTTCAACAAAGGCAAAGCCACGGTACTCCCCCGTGAACTTGTCCTTTATTATGTTAACACTCGAAACCTGTCCGAAGGCTGCAAACGCGTCGCGCAACTCATCCTCACTCAGGTCCCTCGAGATGTTGCCGATGTAAATGTTCATCTTTACTCCTCAAAGTTGTTAAATGATAATTTGACTGTCCCATGCGTCCGATTGGGAATAATAAGGGCTAA
>JAJYGB010000028.1 GCA_021785235.1 Bacteroidota bacterium | reverse complement strand
CTGAAAGGGTACGACTACTCCCGCCCGGGGGCGTATTTCGTGACAATGTGTGTTCAGGATTGGGAGTGGAAATTCGGAAGGGTTGTGGACGGCAGAGTGTTTCTTTCTCGTGAAGGCGAGATCGCGTCTCGATGCTGGGCGGAGATTCCACAGCATTTCGGTAATGCTGTTTTAGACGAATATGTAATCATGCCAAATCACATGCATGGCATTATTGTCCTCAAATCTCAAGAAGAAGAGAGAACTTCAGTCGGGGTTGAATATATTCAACCCCGACATAACAATCTCGAAACTCAAATTGAGCGACAAAATCGATTCCAGCATGTAATTCCAAATTCGATAAGTTCGATTCTAAGATCCTACAAAGCCGCAGTGACAAAGCTTTGTCGGGAGTCAGGAATGATTGATTTCAAATGGCAGCGCAATTATTACGAGCATATTGTGAGAAACCACAAGGCCCTTTATGCCATTCGCGCGTACATCCGTAACAATCCTGCGAAGTGGACAATAGAACACGATGCGTGGTCGCGCTGAGTCTACGATCTCTAATTCTCCGGCTTCCCGTTTGCCTCGGTTTTTTTCACGATCTGGTCGAACTTCTCGTCGATGTGCTGGTTGAACCACGCGTCTATGATCGACCTCTTAAACCGCCACTCCTTCCCGAGCTTCGCCGCCGGTATTCTCTTTTCCTGCGCCCACGTGTAGATTGTCTGCGGCTTCATCTTCAGGTAGGCCGCGACTTCTTCCAGCGTCATTATCTCTTCATCCGCCATATCACTTCACCATCCCTGTCGTGTCCGGGAAGAGTTTCGGGTGGATGTCCGGCACGGAGTGTTCGCCCGCGTTCTGAGGAGAAGTTGAAAGTTGCTGGATCGAATATATCACGGCAGTATAGAAATTTCCCTTGTACTTCTTGAACATGGCGTACGCGTCCGTCTTCTCGGCAAGGAACGGCTGAAGGTTCCAGGCAAGCTGAATCCCGACGAACGCCAGTATCACTACCCAGAACCTGAATACTACAACGCCGGTTTTCGGGTAGACGTTCTTCTCCTCGCAGGAATATTTCAGCGCGTCGAGTACCATCTTCATCCCGAATATTCCCGCGACCGCGAAGATCGCGATGTGCAACAGCTGTAGGAAATAGTAGTTGCCTCCGGTCAGCACGAAAAGTACCACGATCGGCGTGAACGATACCATGATCGCGCCGGTAAGCACGTAGCCTGAAAGCACGATGACAGCCATGTGCGACAGCTTCATCTTTGAGCCGAGTATGAACTGGAGAATGAAGAACGCCGGGAAGCAAATGAGAAGAGACAGCAGAAAGAGAACCGGCACCTTCACTCCCGCGGTGAAGGCCTGCAAAGGTCCGCTGTAGCAACCCATGACTAGACCGTACACGAAAGTCAGGACGACAAAGGCGGCTATCAATCGCCACACACGACGCCACGGATTTGTCTCGTGTAGAACCCTGTCGAAGAACTCGTCTTTGTTCTGCAAACCCGGCAGGAGGTCTGCCAGACTGAAAGTATTGTTCGTCATAGCTCGACTCCTTTCATACAGATTCTTTGAGTTTTCCATCATCAATTTAGCCTATTACTCCTGTATTGTCAAGTATGATGCGGTTTATTACTGTTTGCTAGGCATTACTGGAATGCTTTGAGTATTTCCGGATGACGCCCAGCCAGGAGAGATGTCGCACAGCGAGTGGTGTTTGAAAACAGGATTCATGAAAGTAATTTACATGCGCAAGGCGGGCTGCCTTCATATTCCGGATCCGGAAAGTCATGATATCTGAGCGTTATGATATTGAACGTTTGGGCGTTAGAAATTCAATTGGGAGGCTGAATGCAATACGAAAATGAGCGGGCGATCATGCCATATCTGTTGCCGTCAGAAAGTTTGACCTGGACCGGCAGACCCGCGACGGGGCTCATATTCAGGAAATCAGACTTCTTCCTTATACCATTCAGTCTCGCCTGGGGTGGCTTCGCCTGCTTCTGGGAGTATACCGTGTACAGGGCAGGAGCACCGTATTTCTTTCTCCTCTTTGGCGGATTCTTCGTGGTCATGGGACTCTATCTCATCTTCGGCAGATTCTTCAACGACATTCGCCAACGTAGAAAAACAGTGTACGCTCTCACCGGCGAGCGCATCCTCAGGCTAACGGGTAAGACATTGACTGCGTGGAACCTGAAAGACCTTCCGCAGGCGTCGCTGGAATTGTCGGCGGATCGCCGCGGCACCATCTCGTTCGGGGCGATCCCTCTTCCCGTCATGTCGGGACTCGGTAGATCTCGGGCTGCGGAATCAAGGGTCTTGCTCCCGGTGTTCGAGAAGATTCAGAACGCGACCGATGTCTTCAACATGGTCGAGTCTGCGCAAAGCAGATTACGGGATACCAGCCCAGACAGGGAACGCGATTCCGACGCACGCGATCCGTTTTGAAAGTGCCCCATCGCATAGGAGGGGAAAAACGGGAGGTAGCATATGAAACAGTTCATTCCGACGGCAATACTACTCGTGTTCGCGGTTTGGTCATGTGATAATGGCGTTCAACCGCGTGAGTACGGTCAGGGCGATGATTATGAAATCTACAGTCTTGTTCTGAGAGAGGACTTCGATTCTTCGGGCATACTGATAGTCCTGCGCGATTCAACCGTGACGACGATTCGGAGTTCAGACAATACGCAAGCCGCCTATTTAAGAAAAAATCTTCCGGGTCTCCTCGACGAGACAATCACGCATTTTATTTCGGCGAATGAGAACCCGGCCAAACTCGATTACATTCATGGGGCAGATCATCTTGTCCTGTCGCGCGATTACGAGGGCGGTGCAACGGGACCTGCCGTGCAGCTTGGCATATCAAGTGTGGGATACGACAAATTCGGAACCCAGGCGATCGTCGAAGTCGGCGAGCTCTTTGCACCACTGGCGGGGAGCGGCTCGCTTTTCTTTCTCGTCAGGGAAGACGGTCATTGGAAGATCAAGGGAAGGGTGATGACTTGGATATCGTGAGAGAATTCAAACATCGGTTTGCCCTGACTGACCTTCCAACGTAATGATCGTCCTTACAAGGGCGACCCCGCGCTGTTTGCACTTCCCGTTTGATGCGGATAAATTGGCATTTGACACATCTCAAGAACGAGAGGCCGACACTCGGGTTACATCGTCTTCGGTCTTGGCAGACCGATACACTGGGCCATGAATCGCCGCGACTTACAAACCAACTATTAGGAGGGAGATATGAGAAGATTTTGTTCACGGTATTCCAAATTCACTTCTGTGGCAGTTCTTACGGTGCTCCTTTTCGGGACGATTTCTGTTTCGGCGCAGATCAGTCAAGGTAATTCCCACGGGTGGAAGGACCTCAAGTACTCGATCTTCTTCACTTCGTATGACGTACACCGGCTTCTCGCCGATCCCGCCCAGTTCAAGAAGACAATGGACTACTTCGGACCGGTGAAACCGGACAGGGTTTACATCGACGGTGTCGGAAGAGAAGGGAAAGTCGATGTCCCGCTGCTCAAGGAAATAGCTGCGAGATTCCGCGCTATGGGCATCGAGGCGGACGGCGCGATGGTACCGACATCCATTCACGGAGGCCCCTCGGTCTACAATAATGTCGAGGACCTCGCGCAGCTGAAGGAGCGCATGCAGGGGCTCGCGCAGGTTTTTGACAGGATTATTCTGGACGATTAGCTCTTCACCAATGGCACTGACCCGCAGAGCGTCGCCGACCGTGGCAACATGACGT
>JAJYGB010000421.1 GCA_021785235.1 Bacteroidota bacterium | reverse complement strand
ACAAGTTGCGCAGTAAGGCGATGTCTGTGGCTATAGTGTCTTTGTGGACCACCACGTTCCTTGTCTCTCTTACCTTTCCGGTTATCCTCGACAGGTTAGGCGGGGGAGCGGCGTTCTCATTGTTCGGCCTCATGTGCCTCCTTCTCCTCTTCTATGTAATTTTCAAATTGCCCGAGACAAAAGGGAAAAGCCTTGAAGAGCTCGAGAGAATACTCGCGCGAAGAAGCTGAGACAACACTAAGAAGCTAATGCGATTCGATCCCGGTATAGACGTCAGACCCGTTTCTACTCCTCCAGGATTCGCGTACGGTCCCGGAGTCTTCGGCCCGCCTGTTGAAAACCGTCCTCTCGATTCCATCCGATGGAGCCTTATCAATCCGAAGTGTTCGGGTCCCGACCCGGTGTACTCGATCGCGATGGGCGTGGGGAAACTTGAGCACCGTTCATTGCTCGGCGAGTTAGACTTGTTGTTCGGAGTAGTCACCTACGCGGCCGGAAGGCTGGGGCGAGAACCCGTACGCAGTCAGGGTCACGTTCATAAGAGAGCCCGGGGAAACAAACTGTCTCCGCCCGAGATATATGAGATATGGGAAGGGAAAGCGATAATCTACATGCAGGAATTCGCGGAAGACGATCCCGGCAGATGTTTCGCGGTTGAAGCTGGGCCGGGAGAGGTTGTGATTGTGCCGCCCGACTGGGCGCACGCGACCATCAGCGCCGACCCGGATCAACCGTTGACTTTCGGTGCGTGGTGTGACCGGGATTACGGCTTCCGGTACGATAAACTTCGCGCGCACAAGGGAATTGCCTGGTCCCCCATACTGGACGCGACGGATGAAATCGACTGGCTCCCTAACGAGAATTACGTGCGCCGCCAGCTCATCAGGAAGAAACCTGCAGATCACCCGGAGCTCGGCATCCGGAAGAACATCCCGATCTATGCGACTTTTGAAGAGAATCACGATATATTTATGTACGTGGCGAATCCGGACAGGCAAATCGACGCCTGGAAGGACTTCGTCCCCTGAAAAGCTCCTTCGAAGGGAGCGGCGGCCGTTGTCCGCCGTAAATTGATATCCATTTGCTGTTGGAGTATTCGGTTAAACTTATTTCAGGAGGCGGTTCGTGAAAAAGATTGCGGTGACTGCTCTTATCCTAGGTTTCCTAATCATCGGCGCCAACGCGCAGCAGAAGGGAAGCGAGATCACGCTCGATGCGTCGAACATCCAGTACAAGATCGACAAGAATATCTATGGCCAGTTTTCAGAACATCTTGGCCACGGGATTTACGGCGGTATCTGGGTAGGAGAGAATTCCACCATCCCGAACACAGACGGCATCAGGAAGGATGTTGTCGAAGCTTTAAGGAGGATACAAGTTCCCGTGGTACGGTGGCCCGGAGGATGCTTTGCCGACGAGTACCACTGGATGGACGGTATCGGACCGCGGGACAAACGACCTCAAATGGTCAACACCAACTGGGGAGGCGTCACCGAGGATAACAGCTTCGGCACGAGTGAGTTTCTGGAATTCTGCAAACTCGTGGGGTGCGAACCTTACATCACCGGAAATCTCGGCAGCGGCACTGTGCAGGAGCTTTCTCAGTGGGTCGAGTACGTCAATTCCGACAACGTGAGCCCCATGACGGAGCTTCGCAAAAAGTACGGCCGGGACAGGTCGTGGGGAGTCAAGTACTGGGGGCTCGGCAACGAGAGCTGGGGTTGCGGCGGCAACATGACGCCTGAATATTATTCCTACCTGGCGAGAAGGTACGGGAACTTCATGCGCACGTACGGTAAGAACAGGCCGTTCAAGATAGCCTGCGGCCCGGCCGGGGACGACTACAACTGGACGAATGTCGTGATGAAGATCGCGGGGAATTACATCGACGGTCTCTCGCTTCATTACTACTCTTTCGCGAACGACAAGACCGCCACCGATTTTAACGAGGCCGGATGGTTCGATATTATGAACAAGACTCTCAAGATGGAAGAATATATACAGAAGAATTCCGCCATCATGGATAAGTACGATCCGGGTAAGAGAGTCGCTCTCGTCGTCGACGAGTGGGGGACCTGGTATAAAGTCGAACCGGGGACCAACCCGGCGTTCCTCTACCAACAAAACACGATGAGAGATGCCGTCGCGGCAGCCTGCAACCTGAACATATTCAATAATAACTGCGACCGTGTGAGAATGGCGAACATCGCTCAGACGATTAACGTGCTCCAGTCGATGATCCTGACAAAAGGGGACAGCATGGTTTGCACGCCGACGTATTATGTCTTCGACCTCTTCAAGGTTCACCAGAACGCGATGATGGTTCCATCAAATGTCAGAACATCTCCCTACGTCTTCAACGGCGATTCGCTCCCGGCAGTGAACTGTTCGGCCTCAGTGGATGCCGAAGATGTGATGCACGTTTCTCTCTGCAACATCGACCCCGATTCGCCGGAGAAGATCGAGATCGACATGAAGAGCTTCACAGCTCAGGGCGGCACCGGCCAGGTACTCACCGCGGACAAGATGAATGCCGACAACACATTCGAAAATCCCGACGAGGTAGTCCCGCGTGTTTTTTCTGATTTCAGGCTCGACGGCGGCAAGGTCGAAGTGAATATGCCTCCCATGTCGGTAATCGTCCTGGCGTTGAAAGGTAAGCTGCAGGGGCCGCCTCCTATCGAGCTGAAGAACCCCAAGGCCGGTCTCAATTTCGGCTATTACGAGGGGAACTGGAGTTTTCTACCGAACTTTGACGAGCTGACGCCGAAGGCAAAGGGGATTACCTCCGCCGTCGAGATCCCGGCAAAGAATTCCGGCGAGAACTTTGGAGTGGAATACAGCGGGTACATTAAGGTCCCGAAAGACGGGTTCTACACATTCTATCTTAATTCCGACGACGGTTCCTGTCTTTACCTCGATGGCAAAACAGTTGTAAGTAACGACGGGCAACACGCGCCTGAGGAGAGGTCAGGAGACGTCATGCTGAACGCGGGATATCACAAACTTAAGGTAACGTTCTTTCAGAGGGGCGGCGGCATGACGCTGGACGCGAGCATAGAAGGACCGGGTCTACCTAAACAGGCGATCCCGGCCGACATGCTTTTCAGGGAAGGTAACTGACCGAGGTCGCCGCGATAAAGTCCGGTTCACTTAGACAAGAGAGCGAGGCCGAACGCGGAATGGCGTTCGGCCCGCTATCGGGCATTAACCTTGACAACACACTTGTGCACCGCCCCTTCTGAAATCATCGGAGCGTGCGCGTCGCCGGGAAAAAAGATTGCGAACATCCCGGGCTTCAGTTGCATATATGTCTGAGGAGTATCCCCGAAGAATTCGATGTCCCTTCCGCCCTCATATGCCTGCGCTACATCTGTGCAGTCCTCCCGCGGCTTCCAGCCGATCTGTTCGCTCCCCGCGATGAGAAATTGGATGTCGATGTAAGATCTATGGGCTTCCAGCCGAGCGTCCTTCTTCTCTTTGCCGGCATTGTTTTGGATCAAAGCGTAAACTTCTTTTTTGTCGATCGGATGCGCGGCGGCATCGAGGCCCGCGAGATCGGGACGGCGCAGGAACTTGAATGCCTCTTCAAATCGGGGATGGAGTTTGAAGTAAGTCTCCGCGTGTTCAAGAGTGTCGAGTATCATCGTTTCACCTTTTAAGTTTCAGGCTTACGCCGTGAATAGAAGTGTTGCTTGCCAAAAAATATAACATGAAACCGGGACTTATTGCCAACGAGAGTGGCCCGTTACTCGAACG
>JAJYGB010000289.1 GCA_021785235.1 Bacteroidota bacterium | reverse complement strand
AACGGCATCGTCGTCATGAAGAGCAAGATCGGCGGAACTCGTGTGGTAGATATGCTGACGGGTGAGCAGCTGCCGAGAATTTGCTGAAGGGGTTGACCCCCAGGTCACAGGATGTGCCGATATGTCTGTGATAACAAAGAATTTGCTTAACAAGAGCTACCAAATCCTATAGAATTGCCTCATGTCTGGGAGGACATTCGTCGCAGGTTGGTTCCAAATCTCGGGATTAAATGACCGCTACCCGATCTCCTGTTGCACTGCCGGGACGACGGATTGAACGGCCGTTTTCTCTCGCCGACAATCTGTATATTACACAATCTCTTCAGAAGCAGATGTCAAATAAACTGATTCAACAACAAAGCATGTGAGTCGACATGAACACTCGAAATCTACCAACCATGATTGCTCTGTCCATCCTTCTCCTTACCGGGATTGCATTCTCGCAGGGAGTGGGAAACGGTGATTTTCTTACTCAGGCAATCGATTCGAGCATCAGTCCCGACGTTGACTTTTTCAAGTTCGCTACGGGGACATGGATGAAGAACAACCCGATACCGGCCACCGAAAGGGGATGGGGAATCGGGAATCTCGTGCAGGAAGAAACTTATCAGCGAATCAAAGGAATTCTCGTCGAGGCGGAAAATGCAGACGCGCCGAAAGGAAGCAACGAACAGAAGATTGGCGACTTTTACTACTCCGGGATGGACTCGGTGGGAATCGACAGCCTGGGGGTCAAGCCCATCGAACCGGAATTGAACGCGATCCAATCGATAAAAACTAAAGCCGATCTCTTCCGCGTCATTGCCATGCTTCAACGTGAAGGCGTCGACGTGATGTTCACTCCCTATGTAGACCAGGACCAGATGAAGAGCGATGTCTACGCCCTGTATATCTGGCAGGGCGGGCTCGGACTTCCCAACCGGGAATATTATTTCAGACAGGACGCCAGGACAGAAATGATAAGGGAAGAATACAAGAAACATGTAGCCAGGATGCTTGAACTCCTCGGTGAACCAGACCAGGCCGCGGTCGACAACGCGAACGCTATCTATGGCATGGAACTCTTCCTGGCGGATTCATCCCGGAAGCTCGAGGATTTACGCGATCCGTACGCCAACTACAACAAGATGTCGGTTGCCGGGCTGGAAAGTGAAGCGCCGCAGGTCGAGTGGAATGTCGTCTTCGATGGTGAAGGTGTGAAGAACCAGGACTCCGTAATTGTCGGCCAGCCTGAATTTTGCAGACAGCTGGGCGCGGCACTCGGTAAATATCCGGTTCAGCAATGGAAAGAATATTTGAAATGGCACTTGCTCGATGCGTTCGCCAGCAGGCTGAGCAGCCCGTTTGAAAAGGAGAATTTCAACTTCAAAGGCATGATCATGTCCGGTGTCAAAGAGCAGCGCCCCAGATGGAAGCGCGTTCAGGACGCGACTGAAAGCGCGGTCGGCGAGCTCCTCGGACAAGTCTACGTGCATAAATTCTATTCACCGAAGACCAAAGAACGCTACGTCAATCTCGTCAATAACATGGTTGCGGCGTTCGCACAAAGGATAAAGAAACTTGATTGGATGAGCGATTCGACGAAAGAGAAAGCGCTCTACAAACTCGGCAAACTCAGGAAGAAAGTCGGTTATCCCGACAAGTGGCGTGACTTCTCGAAGCTCTCCGTCGACAGGGGCTCCTTCGTCAGAAACAGCATCAACGCCGATATCTTCTGGTTTGACCGCAGGATCAACAAACTCGGCAAGCCTGTCGACCGGGAAGAGTGGGATATGACACCGCAGACGTACAACGCTTACTATAACCCTTCCAACAACGAGATTGTGCTTCCGGCGGCGATCTTCATAATCCCCGGTGTCCCCGATTCGCTCGTCGATGACGCAGTCGTATATTCCTACGCCGGCGCTTCAACAATCGGACACGAGATGACGCACGGTTTCGATGACCAGGGCCGTCTATACGACGCAAACGGAAACCTGTCCGACTGGTGGACGAAAGAGGACGCGGAGCGATTCGCCGAGCGGACGAAGCTCATGGTCGAGCAGTTCAACAACTATGTCGTCCTCGACAGCATGCACATCAACGGCAAGGCGACATTGGGAGAAAACATCGCTGATCTCGGAGGTCTCGTGATAGGGTACGACGCCTTCAAGCAGACCGAAGAGTACAAGGAAGGGAAGAAGATCGATGGACTGACACCATCGCAGCGGTTCTGGCTCGGTTACGCATATTCGTGGCTCGGTCATTCACGCGACCAGGCGCTCGCGCAACAGGTAATGACAGATGTGCACTCGCCGAATTTCCTGCGCGTCGACGGACCGCTTAGCGACATTCCGGCGTTTTATGAGGCGTTCGGGGTGCATGATGGCGAGCCCATGTGGAGACCCGCGGACAAACGAGTGAAAATCTGGTGAGTATTTTGTAGTAATGAGGTGGCAGTGGGGTGCCACTGTCACCTCATTGATTCTAGCGGACGATTATCTCATCCGCGAACATGAACGACGGGCTGCCGGCTGCCAGGTGCCATGAAGGGAGCGGGCCGGGATAGACGCCGATAACCTGGATATATCTTGTCTTGGCGCTGTCAAATGTCGCGGCAAATCTGTGAATTATCGTTCCCTGTTGCTTTGGATCGATTGTGTTTTTTATGTCGCCCGCCTCGTGAAAAATCCTGCCATCGTCTGAAAAAAGAATCTTCACTTCCTTCGGCATCAGTATCCACGAGTAACTGTTCTGCAGAAAACGGATCGCGACCTCGTCGACAATGGTTTTCTTCTTAAGGTCGAGTACGACATCGAGGTTCTGTCCCTGATAACCCTGCCATCGGCCGTCGTGGAAATTCGTGGAGCCGAGGAGTCCGTCCACCAACGCGGAGTCTCCGCCGGCAGAGTACGCCGGATCGTAATGACTGTATCTCGACTCAAGTTTATAGAGCGTTCCGATCGCCTTGTCAACCAGGACATACTCGTGGGCTGTCTCCGTGACCTGTCCGTATTCCTCGACGCCGGCGCGTATGGGCGTGGAACTTTGGATGGTGAAGGGTCCGGTGTAGAGGTCGGAACCAAGCGTGGGCGGCGTGCCGTCGGTCGTGTAATAAATAGGCTTGTCGTTGAACACTGTCGCAAGTCTTATTTCCCGTTTGCCGTCGACGAGCATATTCGCCGGAGTAATGATAACGGTCCTGTCAAGGTTGAGGAGGCTGTTCCCGAGTTTGTCGTATTTAGCAAGAATATTGTTCAGCCACCACGTGCGATTTTCATTCCGCCACAATCGAACGTAATCCATTTCGAGTTGGTGGAGTCTGTCCAAAAGCGGGTCAATTTGAGACTTGAGCGGGGTTAAAGCGGCGGTGTCGCCCTTCATCATCGCCTGCCTTAATTTTATGCTGAAAATATTCTTATCCGTCTCGAATCGAACTCGCCGGGCCGCGAAGATGGCATAGTCGATCGTGTTTTCATTTCTATCGGCGGATTGTTTCTCCGCATCGAGCTCGGATATTACGCGGGCCGCGGCGTCGCTTGCGGTCATGTTGTTAGCAATGTTTGAATCGGCGGCATCCTGCGGGCTGAAATTGAGCGGATCCTTCCAGAATCCACCATCGTCCAATATACTCCGTACGGGGATGTTTCTTATCGAATCGAGCCGGAAGAGGGTTTGAGCGATCGAGTCGGCGGAACTGCCGTAGAAGACAGCGTCGAAAGCCCTGTTGAAATTCGAAAGTCTCGCGCTCAATATTGAGTCGGATACCGCTCCTGTATCGGG
>JAJYGB010000446.1 GCA_021785235.1 Bacteroidota bacterium | reverse complement strand
GCGGGAAATCTATATTATGCATGTTCCTTTGGAAGGAATTCTTTGAAAACCTGGGGCTGTAGCTCAGCTGGGAGAGCGCGTGAATGGCATTCACGAGGTCAGGGGTTCGATCCCCCTCAGCTCCACTAACTCAATCACACGAAGAGACGCTTGGTGTCGGGCATGACCTTCTATGTCTATATACTCGAAAGCCAAGTCGACGGTTCTCTTTATACGGGGCAGACTTCTCATCTTTCCAACCGACTCAAGACGCACAACAAAGGGCTTGTCAAGTCTACGAGGGTAAAACGTCCATACAGCCTAGTCTATTTTGAGATCTTTTCCACACGCTCCGAAGCTATGTGGCGAGAATGGGAATTCAAGAAAAAGTGGAACACTGAGCGAAAGAAGAAGCTCATCCGATCTTTTGATCAGTCCAAAGTGCGAGAACTTCTTGGACTTCCCTTAAAGCCGACAACCGCATGAAAGGCCTGGCTACAGAATCGTGGATACGACCATTTGAGATCGTGACCCGTTTGGCATTCACGAGGTCAGGGATCTACGATACGACGAGCCGAAGGTTCGTCGTATTCGATCCCTCTACGAGGCCGTAGGCCCCTCAGCTCCACAAACAAAATTTCGGATTCCGAATCGCGGATTCCAAATTCCACCCATCTAATTCCTTCCCATTTCCGGCTTAGTTACTCCCCGGGAACCACGTGCAACCGCCTGAAATAATCCCTTGTGCACAAGAGTAGTGAATTGACCGGCGGTTTTAGGATGGACTGAAATACGAAGGGCAGCCCGGGGTCATATCTCCCAGACTGCCCACGTCATAAGCTCAGAACTGTTAACCAAAAACTCAGAAAGCCGTGGAGCTTACCAGATAGGCATTCCCGTAAAGTCGTCCGTCGTTGTGGTTGGGAGTGGCATCATGTATCACGACCGAGCCGGCAGGTTCGTCGAAGTTGTAATAAGCAACCAATCCTGGTTCGGCACCGGTCAACTCTCTATTCATGTTCTGAGATATCTGGGACTGAGAGCGCGCAACATTCCATATTCGAACTTCGTCTATCTCGCCCTTGAAATATTCCGTATAAAGTGTGTCCACGCGAGCGCCGATCCGCAACGGAAGTGAACCTGTTGTAATGTTTCCTGTCCCGGTGCCGTGGTAGACAAGCTGGGAGCCATAATATACTTTAATGCCGGTCGATACCGAATAAGTGACAGCTAAATGCGTCCATTGATCCGCGGGCACGAGGTCGTAAACCATCAATCGCCCCCAGTAGTTCGGGGCAGTTGGATCGAGGGTGGTTCCCAGTAGGATAACTCCGGTATTCAGTCCCTGGGCAAAATCAAGTAGGTAGTTATAACTCCCTTTCGCAATGATGGAGTTGTAATACTGATCTTCCGGCCTGACCCAGGCCTCCAGCGTTATCGCCGTGTCTGGAGACGACAGCGACGGGGAATTCGGAACTTCCATATAGCCCGTCTCGCCGCCGAGACTTAAAGCGTTTCCTGCCTTTCCCGTCCCCCATGTAACCGTGACGGAAATTCCACCGGTCACGGGGTTGAGGACTAAATTGACAGGAGTTATTTGCCCTCCGACAACGTCGACGCTGGTTCCGCCTGAATACTTCAACGAATCCATGCTATCGTAGGCGTTCACCTGGAGGTACCAGGTTCCGGCCGCGACGTCGTCAAACTCGCATCGCGCCGAATCGTTGGAAATAATAAACTGGCTGGTGAGAGTATCGTATCCCTGGCGCGAAAGGATGCCGACGACGCTCGCTACATCGGGAGGCGCGCCCTTCATGGAAAGCTCAATCTTGACATTCGATGAAGAAAGCTTCGATGGCGGCTCGACGAGGTTTGTTTTATTGCATGAGATGGCCGAAAAAGCCAAGACCGGCAGCAGCACGAGGAATACACGTTTCATCACATCCTCCGATGTTTACCCTTTGGCTCAATTCTAATATCCAGGTGCAAAATTGTCAAGCCAGAGGTGGTATCCCCTCAGAATTCCGTCAGATTCTCTTTTCCCGATAAAACCCGATCAAATCCGTATTGGCTGGTTTATATCCAAGCTGACGTTGCATAGCCACAATCTGTCCGCGGTGGTATGTGAAATGATTGAACAGCTGGCTGAACGCCCATATTCTCGGCTGGCGATACTTGTTCCCTTTTGAATCCTGGTATTCAAATTCGGACAGAAGATCAGCATCCGAGTATTCCGAGATCAGCGTTGAAAGTTTTTTGTCGAGCTCATCCCATTGTGCCTTCAGATCGCCGAGATTTTTCACTTCCTCGCTGTTGATCGTTCGGAGCTCTTCCCCGCGGAGTCTGCTTGTCCAGATGTTCTCCGCGTTTACCATATGGAGAAGCGTGCCGAGAATCCCGCCGTGGCTTGAGTGGAGGTCCTTGCCAATATCTTCATGCTTCATCGCCTGGAGTGAAGTCATGAGCCTTGTCTTTGCCCACTGGTTGTATTCGAACAGGTCGAGTATGTCGGACTTAGTCATGGAGAGCCTTCCGTGATTTGATGAATCGATTTTCTATTTCGAACAATCCGGGAAGGTGATTAGTTGCAGTCCCCTTGAGGGATTTCAGCCGCGTAGCTATCCGCGGCGCGACAAGCGGGGGTGTTGATACCCCCGATTACCTTTCGCGCGAAATTATGCCGCCTGAGCCGGAGGATTGCTCAGCTTGTTTACGTGCTTTGTCAGTTTCGACTTCTGGTTCGCGGCCTTGTTCTTGTGGATGATTCCCTTGGAGGCGAGCTTATCGAGCGTGGACACAGCTTCCTTCAGGGCAACCGCGGCTTTTTCCTTGTCCTGCTCACTGCGTGCCTTTTTCAAAACTGTTTTCATCGCGGACTTTAGTTCCTTATTGGCGGCCCGGCGTCCGGTGCTCTGGCGCGCCCTTTTCTCGGCAGACTTATGTTGTGCCATCGATCTTCCTTTCGTTTATTTCAAATAATACTTCAAGGGATTCGGCTGCAGTTTGCATTCTTCCGCAACCCTTACATACTCGATCTTCTTTTCGTCCCTCAGCTTATAGAGGATCGGGACAAGCCTGTCGCGCAATTCGACCGGCGTCATTGGATTTATGTAGATGCTCGTCCCGCCCTCGAACCCCGCTGGGACGTTGATACGCCATTTGATAAGAATACGCCAGGGCATCTTGTACACAGAGTCTATCGGCGTGTAGTACCATTCCTCGTTGCAGGAGATGAGCGGGCCAGTCGCGGCGTGCATTGCATGGACAAGATTGCTCATGCCGCGGATTTCCTCCTCGGTTTGCTCATGGGGACGCGCCGCCTGCGACTTCGAGAAAATCTCTATGGTCGGGAAACGGTGCCCGATCCCCACGAATGCTATCGCATGTTCGTTCTCGGCGAAGACGAGATTGTGATGACCGGCGAAGTTGGGGCCAAACTCGTTGAAGAAGTTCGGGTCCTCTCTCACCATCCGGGTCTGGTCGTTGATCGACGCACCCCATTCGTCAAGGGCGACAAGCTGCTTGTGCAGGTGATCCACGGAAGCGCCGGCGGGGCTCAGCCAGTTTTGGAAAATGCTGATATAACGGGCGTACCTGTTGGTCTCAAAGATATCTACCATAGAGTCGATGGCGAAGCGCATGTACCGGTAATGCTCCTCCGTGGTGAGGTCACCTGACGACAACAGCTGGTTGTCGTACACGGCGTCAGGCCGGAAGTGCCTGTGCGCTATAATTATCTCGTGGCTTCCCCCGAAGAACGAATCGGCAAGATGGAGCTTCTCTTC
>JAJYGB010000322.1 GCA_021785235.1 Bacteroidota bacterium | reverse complement strand
CCTTCGGAAATACCCAAAGATAACCGCCGGGTGCGTATCTCTCACCGAAGTAGAAGTAGCAAGTGTCCTGTTCGACGTCGATGTTGGCCGCAGTTACCTGTGCCGCCGATTCCATGTCATGCATCGAGACAGTCGTGTCTATTCCCGCCCATCTTCCGATTCGTGATTCCACTCCGTCCGCGCCTATGACGATCTTGCTTTTCAGGGTGAGGCGCTGCCCGTGATACTGGACAGTAACGCCGGTGACACTGCCGTCAATCTTTGTGACTCCATCAACATAGGCTTTAGTTATTACTTCCGCTCCTTCGTCAGCGGCGATTCTCGCAAGTTCGTAATCGAACACCTTCCTGTCGAGGACATATCCGACTCCTTCAATGCTCGGCTTCACCGCCATTCCATTTGGGGCGATGAGTTTGAATTTTTTTATCTCCGCGGCGACGAATTTCTTGTCAGGCTCTATGAACGGAGCGAGCCCTTCGTGGTCCACCGCTTCGCCGCATCTCACCGGCACGCCGATCTCTCTGTCTTTTTCGAGGACAAGGACGCTTGCGCCTCCGCGCGCCGCGTACCGCGCGGCTGTGGAACCCGCCGGTCCTCCGCCGACTACAATCACGTCATACGATTCCCTCATGCAGTCGCTCTCAGACTTATCTTTTCACTTTTGCCGGATCGGTCGCTGTGAAATTCAAATACCTCAAAGGGGCACGCCCATTCGCATTTCCTACAGTTTGTGCAAATCTCATGCACGATGGAAATGCGGCTTTCAGTGAGGTCTATGCAGTTTTCTGGACAAACCCCTACACAGCATCCGCATAAGTCGCACTTCTCTTCATGTATCTCTATCACTATTCCGCTCCTTTTGAACGCCGGGACGGATCGAAAATTCCTCTTCCCATTCTATTGAATCGAATTGAATTGCCGTAAAAAAGATCGCCTCACGGCTCGTTTAATATAAGAAAAGGCTGTGACGTAAACAGCGCTTTCATGGGATGCGCCATGGTTCGAGTGGATTGGAGTTGCGGATCGGAAATCGGCAGCGTGTGAGACGCGGCAAGATCGCTGGTTGTCTTATCTCAGGCTCTCGAAGTAGTGCTCCAACAACTCTTTGTCGCGGTAAGTCTCACTCAGCACCCGCTTCCGCTGCACCAGTTCCTGATACTCGTAGTCAAGGTTATCGGTGTTCGCGCCCTTCTTCTCCTGGTCCGCAATTCGAGAAGTCAGCATTCTCAGCCTCTGCTCTATCTGTTCCAGCTCAAACGAGATGAGAAGCTGAGAGATCCACTTGAGGTAGTCGGGCGTTTCGCTTCCCGGTCTGATTTCTTCCCACCATATTTTGCTTCGTTGGGGGGCTGCGAAGGCGAGTTCGGCGAACGCCTTCCTGACGCTTTCGGATGAGAGTTCGTCGATAACGGCAGACGCCGGGTTCCCGCTTCTTCGTGCCGCGATGACCTTATCTATAATTTCGCCGCTCATCCCATTTTGGATCTCCAGCCGCGAAATTTGGCCCGCTATTATCTCGAACAACGATTCATCGACGTTGATGAGGAGGCTGATTAAATCTCGATCCGCTATCGACAGGCGAAGCTCCTGCCTTCTAGCCTGAGCTGGAATAGCGGGCTTATATTTGGAATGGGAAGACTTTCTCTTCTTAAGCTCCTCGTAGATAGCCTCCTCCCGCAGGCCGAACTTTCCCGAGAGATCTTTGACGTAGAGGTTGACTTTGATGGCGTCATTTATTCTGGCAAGCGACTCGACTATCGATTGGATTATCGCGCCTGTATTGGAAGATGAACCGGCCCGGCGCGCGAGAAGCGTCGCCTTGAATTCAACAATGTTCGAACCATTGCCGATGAGTGCCATGAACTCCTCGCTTCCCCTCGCGAGCACGTAAGTGTCAGGGTCCTCGCCAGCAGGAAGTTCCACGATGTAGACGTTCAACCCCTGTTCGAGAAGTAAGTCGGATCCTCGCATTGATGCGTCTTGTCCGGCGGTGTCGGCGTCGTAAACGAGATAAACGTTTTGCGTGTATCGTGAGATATGCTGGATCTGCTCGATTGTCAGGGCGGTGCCGCTCGACGCGACCACGTTTCGGATCCCCGACTGATGGAGCGCGATCAAATCGGCGTAGCCCTCCACGAGAATAGCCGAGTCCTTTTCTATGATCGCGTCCTTCGCCTGGTATATCCCGAAAAGTGTTTTGCCCTTAATGTAAGCGGCTGTCTCGGGGGAATTGATGTACTTTGCTTTCTCATCCGGTTTGAGCGTCCTGCCACCGAACGCTATCACGCTGCCGCCCGCCGAAAAAACTGGGAACATCACTCTCGCCCTGAATCTGTCGTAATAACCTGATCCATCCTGCCTCTTTAGGATGAGCCCCGACTTCTCAATCGTCTTCTCGTTTATTCCTTTTTTCCTCAGGTGGTTGAGAAGCCCATCCCACCTGTCGGGTGCGTAGCCGAGCATGAATCTATCGATGGATTCGTCGTTGAATTTCCTGCTCTCCTTCATGTACGCGAGCGCTCTTGCCCCTTCGTCGGACCGAAGCATGTCGCGGTAGTACCTGACTGCTTTCTCATTTATGTCCAGTACCTCATCGACATCGTTGTGTCTTTCGTCGGAATATGAAGGAAGCGAAATATTTGCCCTCGACGCGAGTTGACGAAGCGCTTCACCGAAAGATATCTTCTCGTGCTGGGTCAGAAAAGTAAAAACGTTTCCTCCCGCGCCGCAGCCGAAACAGTGGTACAGTCCTTTCTCGCGGTTCACTGTGAACGACGGCGTCTTTTCGGTGTGGAACGGACAGAGGCCAAGATAATTCTTACCGCGTTTCTGAAGCCGGACATACTGGGAGATGATGTCGACTATGTCCGTGGCGCGTCTTACATCTTCTACAATACTATCTGACGAAAATTTGCTCATGCTTATCGGGGATGATGGTGTGGGTAACGAACCTGTCTCACGAACGAACCTTTGTTGAGCGGAGAGCTGACATATCGATGTTACCCGTGTGCTCCGCAACCACAGAACATAATCAAGCGTGCTCTGATATTCAATCGTGGATACAGCACGCGCGTTGATCGCGTGTCAAAAGTCAAATTGCATCCGCGACTTTCTTGAATATTGTTTGGATGGATTATAACTTTTCAATGCATGACAGAAAAATCACTGCTCGTCGTTTCGCGAACTCCACTCCCAAAAGAAGTGAAGACTAATCTTGTGCCTCCTCTAACGAACGAAGAGGCCGCTGAGCTGCACGCTTCACTGCTGTTCGATATTGTCGAGCGGGCGGCGCTCCATTTGCACGTGCAGCCGTACGTATACTTCGATCCGGCCGATGCCCGCGCCGATTTTGAACATGTCTTTCGTCACGCGAGTTTCGAATACAAACTCAAGCCCGCGATCGGGAGCAAGTTGTCCGATAAGATTTCCAACGCGGTGGATAATGTCTTCTCCGATGGGACGAAAAAGTTGATATATCTCGATGTCGATGCGGCGCTTATGTCGCTACAGGCGATAAGGCATTCTTATGACCTTCTCAGTCTTGACGACGACGTGGTCGTACTCGCGCCAGATGAAGTCAATCAGCTCTACATGGTGGGTCTAAAGAAGCCTCACGTCCAGATTTTCGACGCGATGAACTCCAAGGACCCATTCGAGGTTTCGATGAAGATCTCGGCTCCGATTTCAGCGATGCTTTTTACGCTTGATCGATTCCACTGCATGCGCGATCTCACCGGCCTCAGGAGAGTCTTCAACACTTTTACG
>JAJYGB010000545.1 GCA_021785235.1 Bacteroidota bacterium | reverse complement strand
CAAAAGTCCAGCGGAATTGCATAAGAATGCGATGTCTGCGGCGGATCTCCGCCCGTCCGCCAAGCACGCTCCTTGCTGAACCGGGTCTCCAACCCGTCTTCCTGCTTACGCTCCCCGGAGAGCCGGGTCTCCGACTTCGCTTCAACTTATTACATTTTCTCCCGTTCACCTCTTTACCTGTTAACCGTTTCTCCTCTCAACCCAAATCGTGAATCTTAAATCGACAATCGTAGATCCTTTCCCCTTTTTAGCTCTTAACCTCTTCACCTTTTCTCCTCTTCCCTCGATTACAAATCCTAAATCGGAGATCGCGAATTTCCCCTTTTGTCCCCTCTTCCCTCTTCGCGGCACAACAGGGCCGGGTGTTTCCGGGACGAGGTGAAGAACAGATGAGCACCGGAGTATACAAGGCTGCTCGCTCTGAATTCAAACCCTGAGAGAGCGTTTCAATTCTTTCCCACCATGGCAATCATCGCCGGGTGATTCAGGTATCCCATGAGTATGCCCTGATCCGTGGGACCCGGTGCGACGCCGCCATAGACGCGCTTCAGCTCCTCGTCGAATGCCGCCAGGTGCATCTTCATATTCGTCGGCTGTCCGACGCGAGGTGGGAAGCGCCTGGCGTCATAGAACCCGCTTCGCTGCATGAGAAATCGCACGACATCAAAGTGGTATCCGACGTAGACGAATTCCTGCTTCTTGAAGAAGAGTAGACAGCCCTGGTGCCACTTCAGCTGGTCATGAGCGAGCGCCACGCCGTGCGCCGACAATATGGGGCAAATGGTTTCGTGACGGACGAACATCCAGTACGGGTCATCTGCCACCTCCACGGCGCCGCCGGTAGTTACGACGGTTAGTTTTCCCGGGTCTGTGGGGATCAGCCCAACCCACGTGTCTTCGGTTATCGTGTTCATCCAGAGGTCGACGTTCGGAAGGTAAGGAATATAGAGCCTGTGGGCGAGGTTCTCGACGCGGTCGGCGAGCGGCGCGCCGTACGGTTCGTCATTGAACTTCTTCGGATACTCGCTCTGGTCAGGCGGATCGTATCTGACTACCCTTTCCACGAGGAAATTGACGACAAACCCCTCGTCTAGATGCCCAAACCTTGCAATCGACTCCACCATCGCATCCATGAGAATCTTGTCGCGTTTTGTCATCGCAGTACCTCCACAAGTTTTGATGACAAAAGCTAAGTCAGGGGATGGGGAGGAGTCGTATCATCGGATGATAATATTAAAGTCAGAGCATAAGCCATGTCGACCGTAATACATTTGCGATTCCGAATATGGGAATTCGACATGGAGGGACATGACCGAACGCCTCGCGGGTAACTCCGTAACGGCTCCCTTCGTGCCTATGGATGACGGGTTTTGAGGCGACGATTAACTGGTGCAAGTGAATACGGGAACGGAGGGAACAGCATTTCGCGCCGCCGCTCTGTGCCTGTTCTCCCGTTCATTAACGCGATAATAGTAAATGCAGGGTGCCGCCCGGTTTCATCCATGCACCCGGCGTAACGTTCACCTACTCGGTGAACTCGACCACATCCGCGCTCACCATAACTTTCGCATGCGTATAAACGAACAGGTTCAACGCCTCTGCATCGTAATGGACGTTGACCAGCGCGAGCTTCTTGCCCTCCGCGGGGCCGTGTGCCGACTGGAAATTCTTCCACAAGCCGTCGAGCGCTTCTCTGTAGAGCATTCCCGTCCCGTCGACGCGCGCGATGGCGATCGTGTTGGTCATCATTCCCGCGGGGATGGTAACTCCGAATAAATATCCGGCGGCGGCTTCGCCCGTCACTCCCCGAGCAAGTATCTTGTAGTTACCCGACTGAAGCCGGACATCCGTTAAGTTCCCGGCGGCGAACATTCCTCCCGTCGCGCATCCCCCGGCAGCCAACGACAACCCAACGATGACAGTCAAGAGAAATGAATTCTTCAGTTTCATCATACATCCTCCCATTTGTTTTGTTGAAAATAGGATGAAAGTGTTACATGCCAAAAATCGCGTTTGCGGGACGAGCCGATTCTTTTTCCGTAACGAAGGATATGATTCCAGGTCCAACAGCCACCCGCAGGACTCTCTCATATCCAACTAAATAGACTCGTTATTGACCTGAATTATTCCCGGTTGGTAAACGCGAAGCACTGTACCAGTTTACAAGGAGGATGGGTTAATGTCAAGCGGATGACAGAGGGGCGTTGAAGGGCTGCCTTGCGAAGGTTCCAGGGGAAATTCTCAGCTACCTTCGCAAGGCGATTCCGTAGGGTACCCTAAGCCGCCGGTTGGCTGGCAATCAGCAATTCGCTCTCGATGATACTCTTCAGCTGTTCCTTCGGCAGCGCGCCCACCGCCATCTGCGGGGTCCCTGATTTGGGGATGAAAAGGAGCGATGGAATGCTCTGAATCCCAAATAATCCTGCGAGTTCCTGCTCCACATCCGTGTTCACCTTATAAAAGTCAACCTTGCCCTCAAACTCCTTCGAGAGTTCTTCGATTACCGGTCCTACAGCCCGACACGGCCCGCACCACGGCGCCCAGAAATCCACGACTGCAGGCAACGTACCCGCGAATTTCCATTCCTTATTGTTCTCAAAATCGAAAACCTTCTCCAAAAATGTCTGTTTCGTCAATTGTTCCGGCATTGTCAGAATCCCAAATTTTGTTAATGTCTCTATTTACCTTTCGTGAGATGATAAATTGATGAAAAAGATTCGGGGTTTCTTAAAACAATTGTGATTAGACTCATTGGTAACGGAATCTCTCCCTCGTTGTCTGGCCCAGGAGGGCCCCGACGAAGCCGGAGAACTACGAGTCGTGGTGCGACGGCCTTCCCCGGCCGCTTCTCAGGTTAGCTCACAAAAGATGGCAAGTCACACTGAGCGATCCCGATTCGAACTTTTTCCAATCGGGAGAGTCGAAATGCGACGGCCTTCCTGAAGCAACCTTTGCCAGCCGGTTCAACCGGGCCGCGGGTGCTCGACGGAAGAGAGCGCTTCGGGATTTTGGGGTGATCACGACAAAGCGGAAGGGAATCACCCTGATGGCACAAGCCCATTTCTGCAATTTGTTTTCGACTCAGGCAGAGTTGACCCGAATCTATTTCACTCCTATGCGTCTAGTCGCAGCCACGGTTTTCCCCAGAAACAGACAATCACTTATTTACCACCCCCGGAACTCTAAGAACAGCTCCGCGTTTCTCAGGCTCATGTAATTCGCCGAACTTCGTACTCGACCTCGGGAAAATGACGTCAGGAAGCTTCGAGCCCCGCCAGGGGAGGGGTAAACTTGCGTTTGGTCCCGTCTTTCCGGATTAACTCGGCTGCCGAACTCCTGCATGAAGCGTCAGATCGACCTTCGCCAACAGTTCCTCCGTCAAATATGGTTTTGCCAGATAAGCCGCCGCTCCGTTATGCAGGACGCTCTCCTGAACCTCCGGCTCGATAGAGCCGCTTACCGAGATCACCTTCACATTCGAGGTTGTCGCCACAATTCTTTCGAGGACCTCTTCACCGCTCATCTTCGGAAGACCCATGTCCAGAAGCACGAGGTCGATCTCGTTCATGCGTTTTATATATGTCTGAAGACCTTCCGTACCGTCCGCTGCCAGGATTACTCGATATCCGTTGTCTTCGAGTATCGTCTGGAGGAAATCTCTTAACATCTCCTCGTCTTCGATTGCAAGAATCACTTCACCCCGGCCCTTCGGGAGCCTGAATTTCTTTTTGTCCGGCGGCATTGTATGTACCTCGTCTGTCATGAATGCTGTGTTCGGTT
>JAJYGB010000304.1 GCA_021785235.1 Bacteroidota bacterium | reverse complement strand
CGGTCAAGGGATGACAGGACGGCTGAATCACTTTTGACTTATGAATTTTGACTTTTGAATTTCTTACGGATTCGTCGCCCACAATTCCACTTCCCGTATGAGGGCGCGAGGGGGAAGTTTTATGGCGGCGACCACGGTTTCCGCGACGTCCTCAGCCCGGAGCCGGGCTCCTTTTCCACCCTTCAGGATCTGCCTGCTCTCCCTGTCGCTCGAGTCGACCGAGCTCGGTGTCACTACGATGACCCGTATGTTATAATCCCTGACTTCGCGCAGCAGCGCCTCCGAGAAGCCTTCGATGCCGAACTTCGACGCGGAATACGCAGCGGAATTCGCCTTCGCCCGTTTGCCGGACGTGGAGGATATCATGATAATCGTTCCGTCCATCTTCTCGATCATCTCCGGCAATACGGCGCGGGAGAGGAGGAACGGGCCCGTCAGGTTCGTGCCGATGACGTTGTTCCAGTCGGCGACTGACATATCCGTGACCGCCTTCTCAATGTACTGGCCGGCGTTGTTGATTAGGATATCGATCGTTCCGAACTCCGTCAGGGTTTTCGACAAAAGCCTGTGGACACTCTTCTCGTTCGACACGTCGGTCTGTACGGCGATCACCCGCCCGCCGTCTGCCGCGATTTCCTCGGCCGTTATCCTGAGGTGTGGCATAGTCCTGCCGGCTATGACAACAGACGCGCCCTCCGAAGCGAGTCTCTTCGCTATGAATTTTCCGATTCCTCTCGAGCCGCCGGTTACGATGGCCACCTTTCCGGCAAGGCTTCCCGTCGGCTGCGGCAGTTCCACCGGGCCTTTCTTTTTTCCCGAAGATTTAGTTCTCAACATTCTACTCAAAGTCCCTTTCGAAATACCGGCTGGCACCGGTGCTTTCCTTTTTCTTCTTCTTTATCGCTTCCTGGATCTTCTGGTTGAAGACCTCCGCTGCGTCGTAATCGTACAATCGAAGAAGATGGCTGAGCGCGATTACTTCCGCGATGACGGTTATGTTCTTGCCCGGCAGGATCGGAAGTTTGATGAACGGGGTCTCGACACCCAGGACAGAAATGTATTCATGGTCGAGCCCGGTACGAGTGTATTCCTGCGTCGAATCCCATTCCTCGAGTTCGACGACAACCTCGATCCTTTTCCGTTTCCTCACCGCGCGGATACCGAAGACACTCCTGACGTCTATGACGCCAAGCCCCCTTACCTCCATGAAGTGCTGTGCGATCCTTGAGCTCATCCCCATCAGGATATCTTCACCCTGACGGTAGACTCCGACCGCGTCGTCCGCGACCAGCCTGTGACCGCGCTCCACAAGGTCCAGCGCGATCTCGCTCTTCCCGATCCCGCTCTTGCCGACGAACAGGACGCCTATCCCGTAGACGTCGACAAGCGAGCCGTGGATGACGGTGCTCGGCGCGAAAACCTGGTCCAGAAACTCGCCGAGAAAATAGACAAGCCGGGTTGTCTCGAGAGTGCTCCGGAACACAGAGATGCCGCGCTCGGTGATCAAATCAATGAGCTCCTGCTCGATCTCGTTGCCGTCCGCGATGACTATACAAGGGATCTCGAATTGGAGGATAGTCTGTAGCGCCCGGCGGCGGTCCTCCAGTTTCAGCGAACTCATATAGCGGACTTCGGTATTACCGAAAATCTGGACCCTGTTGAAGGTGAAAAGTTCGACATAACCGGCGAGCGCGAGGCCGGGACGATGCACGTTTTTGTCGTTGATGAGCCTGCCGAAGCCTATGTCACCGTTGATCTGTTGGAGCTTCGTCTTCTCATGCATCGTCTTATAAAGCTCGCCGACGCTGACGTCTTTTCGCCTTATTTCCTTTGTATCCCAGACACGTGATGCCATGACGCTAAAAATATATGAACAAAAGCACGCAAATGCACCCTAAAAGCGTGCGCGAAGACGGACGCTCCGCACATCCCCTTACGGCGATTTCTGAATGGTCCAAGCCGATATTCCCTCCTTCCCATCGAGATAGGAATATCTGCGATTCGTTTCAATTATCGAACCCCGTGGGACATGTCTCATCGCTCTCTCAGCGGCATAAAAAAAGGTCGCGGAGTGTTCCGCGACCTTTCAGAAAACAAAAGGTTCAACTCAGCGAACAGTGTTACTCACTCGTGCCTTATCTTCTGTTTGAACTTCACCAGCTGAGTTTCAAGTTTATCTATCGCTTTGTCAACCGCCTTAAAATAATCGTCGGTCGTTTCCACTGCCTTTAGTACCTTATCGTGCACCGAAAGTTTTATCTCTACCATCTTATCCGTTCCGTTAGGTTTGGAGTGTTCATTGAGAAAAACGACGTCGCAATGGACGACTCCGTCGAAGAATCTGTGCAACTTAGAGACCTTATTCTCAGCATAAGTTTTCAAAGCCGGTTCAGCCTTGAAATGTCTGGAAGTGATGCTGATGTTCATAAGATTCCTCCATTTTGATTTTGTGTGCGCTCCGACATGGTCGGAATTTATTTTGTGTATCCGCGAGCCGACCGCGAATCCAGACCGGATCGCCGAAGCCTCCCTCACGCCGTTGCCTGAACCTTTCCTAAGGGTTCTATGGCCAAGGCGCATATCGCGCGTTGAAATACCTTCAACGCCCTGACTTCTCTGTGCCCGCCCGCGGATGGGCATTCCTGTAAACCTTCTTTAGTTGTTCGATTGATAAATGCGTGTAGACCTGCGTCGTCGATAGGCTCTCGTGGCCGAGAAGCTGCCTGACGGCTTCCAGGTCGGCACCGTGGTTGAGCAAGTGCGTCGCGAACGAATGCCGCAGTGTATGCGGCCCCTTACGCTCGACGCTCGAGACTTCGCCGATGCGCTTCGCAACGATCCGGTAGACAGAAGCGGGAATTATTCTTTTCCCGTTCGATGAGATGAAGAGAGCCCGGTCGTCCACCGCGCGCTCCGACAGGCTGTCTCTGATTTTCATGTATTTGCGGATTGCGTCGATCGCCCTGTCGATGACGGGTATAACCCGTTGTTTCCTCCTCTTGCCGAGCACGGTCACCATGTGCGCGTCGAAGTCTATGTCTCCGAAATTCAGACCGCAAAGCTCGCTCACGCGCATGCCGGTGCCGTAGAGGAGCTCGAGCATCGCCTTGTCGCGGTAACCCGTCGGCGAATCGGGTGAAATGCTCAGGATCTTCTCTATTCCTTCCTCTTCGACGAAGACCGGGACGGGTTTGTTCGCCTTCGGCGTGCTTATGAAACCGGTGAAGTCCTGACCGAGGTACTCGAACTTGACGAGGTACTTCGCGAACGACCTGATGCTGGAGAGTTTTTTGCGGACCGTCCTCCTGTCATTGCCGCGCTTGTCGAGCTCGACAAGGAATGCGCGCACGCTGTCTCCTTCCGAAAGACTGTCGAGCGTGAGCTCGCCGCCTCCGGCATATTCGTGCAGGAAGTTGTTGAATTCCCTCAGAGACTGCTCGTAGGTCACAAGAGTCTTCTCCGATGCGTTTTTCTCCTTCCTCAGATAGTCGAGGAAAGAGTCTACAAACTCATGGACGGTTTGACGGTTCACTTCGCTGCAACTTCGACCTTTCCACTTGTGGCTTCAGTCGACGTGGTTTCCGGCTTGCTCTCAGCCTGCGCCTCTTCGGGCGAGAATTCACTCTCGCACTTCGGGCACTTGTAATAATTTCCCTTGGCCTTCGTGTACTTGCCCAAAAGGAAAGTGGAGTCTCCGAGAGGACAGGGGATGTTCACCGGCTTGTCCCATGTTGCGTAATGGCATTTCGGATAGTTCGTGCAGCCGTAAAAAATTCTCTTTTTCTTC
>JAJYGB010000476.1 GCA_021785235.1 Bacteroidota bacterium | reverse complement strand
TGTCTTTATCTGAATCCCTCTTGAATCCAAACATTGATACTACTCCGATTGTTTGTAATAGAAATGTGCTTGCCGGTCAGTTGGACCCGGTAGGCTTGCCCTTGTCAAAATGCTCGAGGCCTACCCTGCAAATCGGGTCGCCGATACTTCTTACTTCTTCAAATCTTCTCACCGAATTTTCCGATGGTTTTGTCCTCGGATGATACACGTGATATTGCACTGCCAAGTTACGAAGCGACTTCCCCGTAACTCCGATCAGGGAAAGGCGATATTGAATATCGGAATCTTCACCGAGTCCCGGAGCTTCGTAAGTCTCGTCGAACCCGTTTATCGCGACGAGATCCTTTTTGTGCAATGAAAAATTACTTCCCAAAATCGTCATTGATTTCCGCCTGATCAATTCCCGAACGGATGGACTTGCTATCCTTATTCCATCCTCTATCCTGAGAGCCTTGCCCATGGCCCCGTCGAACAGTTCGAGGATTCCTATACGCTCGAACCTTCCGGACATAACTCTCACCAGGGTCAGCTTCTCCGCCCAGCGTTTACTCATCTCGACGCGTCTTCCGAGAAGTACTTTACCATCCTCGCGTTCGCCAAAGTGATCACGCAGAAAATCTTTTCCGGGAAGGCAATCGCCATCTATGAATACAAGATAAGGTGAGCCCGCGGCACGAATCGCCGAATTGAGAATGCGATTCTTTCGCCAGCCTATATCTTCCTGCCACAGATGCGTTATTGAAAGTCCATACTCCGCACGGGCTTCGTCGACTACATCTTTAACGGCAGGGCCCGATCCATCATCCGCGATTATAACCTCATATTTCTTGAACGTTTGCCGTTGAACTGCCGCCAGGACAAGCCGGAGGACTTCTTCACGGTTATAAACGGAAATTATAAGTGAAAGGTCGAGGGTATTGTTCATTAAGCTTAAATCTGAGGGTAGATGAGTGGGGTGAGCATCAGTACTGCATTACGACTTCAACAACATGCGGCCTGCAAGATCTCTCTCACATTCGCATTGAACTCGAATCTGGAAAGCACGCCGTCGCATCCTGATGCCAGTGCTTTTGCGCGCAGCGGCGTATTTACATGAGACATATATCCGATCAATTTGATCGCCGACGTATCAGGATTGCCTTTAAGCCGCTCGATCAGGCCAAGTGAATCGACAAAATCGTTTTCCAGGTCGATCAGGATGAGTTCGCAGTCTTTCATGTAATGGTCGATCTGACTTTCATTTCCGACGAACGCCACGGACAGTCCGAAATATTCCGCGGTATTCCTGATTTTAGTCATAAAAATTAGATCGTTAACGATCGCTGTAATCTTCGCCATTAGTCCAATCCTAATATTGTCGCGTTGTCCTGGAGCGCCTTGATCACGAATGAGATGTGCTCTGCCTCTGGTATTCCGAGTTCGGCGATCCCGTTCGCGATATCTTCACGGCTGACACTCCGCGCAAACGCCTTGTCCTTAAGCTTCTTCTTGACCGATGATACTTCCATCCCCGCCAGTTTCGTCGGGCGAACCAGCGCGATGGCAATAACAAACCCTGTAAGTTCATCGCAGGCGAAAAGGCATTTTGCCATCCTTGTCTCTCTCGGGACCTTAGTGTACGGCGCGTGTCCCATGATAGCCTGCATTACCGAATCAGGGTAGCCTTTCTCCGCCAGGATCTTGTTTCCAACGTACGGATGCTGATCTGCGTTTGGATACATTTCATAGTCGAAGTCGTGAAGAAGTCCCGCGAGACCGTAGAGGTTCTCATCTTCACCAAACTTCCTGGCGTAGCCGCGCATTACGGCCTCGACAGACAGCGCATGCTTTCTCAAGCTGTCGGTCTTGGTGTAGTCAAATAGCAGTGATAAAGCTTCCTCTCTTGTAGGCACCACTGGTACTCCTCAAATCACGTTCAAAATATATTCCCCGCGAATCTCATAATCAAACACCAAGCAAGTTTGCCACGGTTCTTACGATCCAACGCCATCCCCCGCGGGCAAATCAGCGTAAACGGAAAAGGGTGATTGGACAAAGATTCCGGCATACGTGAATCGGATGAACACTTTGGCGATCAGTACCATTCTCGTCAGATTTTTGCCGAATGATACTTAAATTAAATAAAAAACAGGAAAAGTATGCTCGACAAGATAATTGAGATAGCAAGACAAGCAGGCACGTTTCTGAAGGAGAACGAAGGAAAGATTTCAGAAATAAAGGAGAAGGGTTCTTTCACGAATCTCGTGACCAACATAGACAAAGGGTCGGAGGCGATGATAAAGGCGTTTATTCAGAAGAATTTTCCGGACCACGGAATTCTTGCTGAAGAGAGCGGCGCTTCATCTCCAACGTCGGAGTATCGGTGGATAATCGACCCGCTCGACGGCACCACAAACTTCACACACTCATTCCCAGTGTACTGCGTTTCGATCGCGGTTGAAAGGAAGGGGGAACTCATAGCGGGCGCCGTGTACGATCCGAACTTCGACGAAATGTTCACGGCCGAAAAAGGGGGCGGCGCGTATCTAAACGGCAGGAAATTGCAGGTAACAACGACGGGCACACTTGAAAAATCGATGCTGGCAACCGGGTTCCCCTATGACGTAAAGAACAATCCTTTCAATTGTGTCCAGCATTTTGAGGAATTTCTGGTGAAGACACAGGCCGTTCGAAGGCTAGGTTCCGCGGCCCTCGACAGCTGCTACGTGGCGTGCGGAAGGCTCGACGGATTCTGGGAGGTAAACCTGCATCCTTGGGATACGGCGGCAGCGGTCCTGATCACCACTGAAGCGGGAGGAAAAGTGACCGGCTTTAACGGCGAAAAATACTCCATCTATCAGAGAGACATCGTTCTCTCCAACGGCGCTATTCACGATGAGATGTTGCAGGTAATCAAGAAAAATCTCTGATCCTACTCCAAGACAAAATTCGAGTCAAGTTCCATACCGAGCCCATCTGCGAACCGGACGAAGATTTTCTCATGGCTGTTATAGGGGACTTGGACGGCCCAGTCCCCTTTTACGTTTCGGACCTCACTCCCAAAGAGTTTCCTACTTTTCTTTTCAGTGAAACGCTCCTGGAACACCCATCCAAAGTACGCTTTTGAATCACGGACGATAAAAGCGGGAACCCTTTCATCGAAACCGACTTCGACTTCGCCTACAGTTGTCTCAACGAATCCGGCTCTAAGCAGCCGGTCGACGAAAGCACTCGACAGGTCCCGCCCTTCAAAGCTGAGATCGTGAATATACCGTTTCACTTTTTTCCCTTCGATAATTTCGTCAAGCGCCTCAATAATCTCGCGGTCGGACTTCACCTCGACTCGTGGTCCTACGCGGAGACGCTTTTGGCGGCATCGATATGCATCTTCGGGGAAAACATATTCTTAGTTACGGACAGGATTTTCCCTTCCCGGTCGATAATGAAAGTCACTCGGTTTGAAATCTTGAACAGTTTGTTATAGACGCCGTAGAGGCTTGAGACTGTTCCATCCCGGTCGGATAAGAGTTCGAAAGGAAGTTTGTACTCGGCCTTGAATTTCTCGTGGCTTTCAATCGTATCCGTGCTTACGCCGAACACCCTGAGCTCCGATCGCCTGAGGTCGGCGAACTCATCCCTGAATCCGCACGCCTCGCGGGTACAGCCGGAAGTAAAATCCTTCGGATAGAAATACAGGACAAGCTTGCCGTCTTTGAGACTCTCGTTGAGATTGAAAGTCCCTCCTCCCGTCGACGGCAGTTCAAAGTCGGGAGCTTCATCACCTATGTTTAGTTTCATAGGAATCAAAA
>JAJYGB010000290.1 GCA_021785235.1 Bacteroidota bacterium | reverse complement strand
GTTGCCGTTTTCTGAGAGATTGGTTGAGAAACTCAGATACGAGAGCGAAGGCTCGATCGCAGACCTTGTCGGGATTGTTGAACGGATAAAGAAGCCGCTCCTCATTCAAAGCGACGAAGAAAAGGCCGGCCTCATGTTCTTCCTGTCAAATCTGTTCCGAAGTTCTCAGTTTAGATTGTCGACTATCGGAGTGGCAGGCACTCCGGTGATGGTGGCAGTTTACTGGTCTATGCAAAGACTCCCATTGATGAGTTTCGATCCATTCCGCCACTATTTTGCCCCAAATTATATCGCGCCGGTTGCGTCGCTTGTGGTTTCAGGAATAGTGGTCCAATACTTCCTGTCGCAGAACGTGCTAAGTTCAAGGGATCATGAGGCGGGATGGGTATTCAAGGTTCGGCGAAAGTTCGATTCCGGAAAGTTCGTCCTCGGTGTTCGGAAGGGACTCCTTCTATTTGTTCACGTGCCTGTCACGATACTGGTGTTTGTAGCGTCGCTTTTCACGAACCCGCCTGCAATAGCCTTTGCGGTTGCTGCGACATACTATTTCATGGTACATGTGGCAGCGAGCTGGTTCTCGGTTGCCCAGAGGCGGCTTCCGTTTTCTGTGCCGTTCACTCCGCTCGGCGCCCCCGAGATGGTGAATCTGGTCTTCATGTTTGTGTATTCGTTCCTGGTTACCATGGCGCTGATATTCGCTTACGGAAGCACCGGGAAACTTTTGATGGTGAACCTTTTAGCTTTTATCTTAATAGGTGTTCTCGAGTTTTCATCCGTGGCAATAGTGAATAAGAGGGTCAACGCAGGTGTCTGATAAGGTCAAACGGAAAATCATCGTCGGCGTTACCGGCGCGAGCGGAGCTATTTACGCGCTTCACACTATTCGTGCTCTTCTTCAGCATGGGGTCGAGGTTCACCTGATAGTCTCGGACTACGGCGCTTACGTCATGGAAAGCGAGACGGGCTTCAGCCTTAAGGGGACGAGCCTCCTGGACGATTTCGCTGAGAGATTCCCGGGCGCTCCGCTCACCGGTGGAATAGTCAGGTACAGCAATAAGGATCTTGCCGCGTCCGTATCAAGCGGCTCATTTGGAACCGACGGTATGGTCATCGTGCCTTGTTCGATGAAGACACTCGCGGGGATCGCGCAGGGAATTGCGAGCAGTCTGATCGAGCGTTCGGCCGACGTTACACTCAAAGAGGGGAGAAAACTCGTGCTTGTTCCGCGCGAGACACCGCTGAACAAGATACACCTGAAAAATCTTCTTGCCGCGGCGGATGCCGGCGCGCACATAGTTCCCGCTATGCCGGCCTACTACCAGAAACCGCAATCGATACCGGATCTGGCGGACTTCATGGCGGGGAGAATACTGGCGCTCTTCAATATCGACGCAAAACTATTCGAGCCTTGGCAAAAGTAACTAACGCGCTTCTCGTAATTATTGCGCTCTTCATGGCGGGCTGCGCCGGACAGTATCCTCCATCCGGAGGTCCGATAGATACCACGCCCCCAAAAATTACGATGTCGTCCCCCACCGCGAACGAACTCAATTTCTCTTCCAAAGAAATCAAACTGAAGTTCGACAAGTATATGGTTCGCAGAACTGTTGAGAGCTCAATCTTCTCCCCGCCCTACAGCCTGAATGATCTGAAGTTCGACTGGTCCGGCAAGGAACTCTCGATAGAAGTCAATAAGCCGCTCCAGAAAAACCGTACGTATATTCTGACCGTCGGCGCCAGAGCGCAGGACGATCATGGGAATTATCTCGGCAAGGCGGTCAATATTGTTTTCTCGACGGGCGCGCAGATCGACACCGGTATGATTTCTGGGCAGGTGTACGCACCCAAGCCCGAACCGTATACGGTCGCGGCTTATCCCGTCACTCCTGAGATAGACACGCTCCATCCATATCTGACGCTTCCGAGATACATCACTCAATCGGACGACAGCGGCCGGTACGTTTTGCAAGGTCTTGCCGATGGCAACTACCGTTTGATTTGCTTCAATGACCAGATGCGGAATTTTCTGTACGCTCCGCAGATCGATCTCTACTCGTCCGCCACGCGCGATGTGAAGGTGACCAGTAGCGACCAGAAGGTCGGGGGCGTCGATTTCATCGCCGCGACCGAAGATACGGCGCGTCCTCAACTCTATAGCGTCTCCCTGGCAAACGATGGACTCCTTCTCCTGAAATTCAGCGAGCCGCTCGATACCTCATATATTTCTCCATCGTACTTCGTCGTCCGGGACTCGGCGACCGGCGACACCCTGCCAGTGGATTTCGCGGCCCGGCTCGAGTCTAACGAGTACAATGTTGTGCTCCGGACAGCCAAACCTGTCCCGCTTCACCTGAAATATTTCGTCACCGCCACGGACAGCCTTCGGGATATTTATGATAACCTGATGTCGATTGGGAATAGTTCGCAAGTGTTCACCCCCGACAGTGCTTCCGCGAAAGTTGCGCCATACTTTTTCAATTTCGCTGATTCGCTCAAGGGCGTTACTCCCTATGATACCATGTTCTGTCAGTTCGTCATACCTTCGATGAACGGAATCAGAACTGATCCAACAGTCACCCTTCTCGACAGCGTAGGTAATGTCATGCGTGGATTGATAAGGCGCGCTTCCGGAACAGTATTCGCCGTGGATCTTCACCAACTCAAGCCGTCGGAATGGTACTCGTTGAGACTTGAATACAAGACGGACTCGAGTGGCGCTGAAAAGGATTCCATTGTCAAGAGAAGCTTCATGACGGTAGACTCGACACTTCTGGGAGATTTGGAAGGAAATGTAACTCCTGTGATTCAGGGCAAGAGGATTATTGTCGCGGCACGAGACGCTGGGGGAAAGGTCTTCTATGCTTATGCCGATCGCGACGGCGCTTTCAAGATAGATGGCATTCTTGCGGGCGTGTACGACGTTCGGGCGTACGTCCAGCATGGAAAAGGGATGGCGTATTTCAACGGACGAAGCTACCCATACCAGTTCGCCGAACCATTTGGAGTATATCCAAACGATATCAAAATCCGCGCGAGATGGACGACTGATGGGGTCGTCATAACGTTACGCTAGGGCAGCGCCATACTCCGCATCGCCTGAGCCTGATGTGCTCCAAGACACTTAAACTCCGGTTTAGAAATTCTAAAATCCCATAGTTAAGCGGCGAGTCGTCCTGTTCTTGGCGTGGCCGATTCCTGCGCATCAACACTTTTGAAAGGGATTAGATTATGAAGACGTTGCTCTTCCTTGTAGCCTTCCTCCCTATGACGGCATTTGGCCAGGGATTTCTGCCACGATGGGAAATGTCTCTCTTGACCGACGCAAATTCTTTCTCGGATCGAGGTGGTGGGCATAGCCAGATCGGCTTAGCATTTCGGCCCGGACTCTTCGTGATGCCCGGACTTTCTTTGGAACCTGAGATCGCGTGGGCCGCTTTTCGCGGACAGAGCCCGGCGATCAACGCGAGCGGTAATATTTCCTACAGCTACGGGATGGGATACAATACGTTCGTGCCCTTTGTCCTTGCGGGATACGGAGCCGGAAACGGCTTCCCGTTTTACCAACCGATCCAGAAGGATGCCACTTATCTTTCGGCAATTACTTTCTTCAACGCGGGGGGCGGACTGAAGGTGATGGTGATCGGTGGAAGATCGCTAGTAAGGATCGAGTATCGCTATCAGGCTTTCAAGGCCGATATCCATGGTTTCAAAGAGAATGTCTTTGCCAGAAGGATCATGCTGGGATTCTCAATTCTTCTTTGATCGTTCAATGATAATCTGACACTTCTGCGCG
>JAJYGB010000033.1 GCA_021785235.1 Bacteroidota bacterium | reverse complement strand
GCTTACGCATATTGCCGTGAAACTCCGTCGTCATGGCCCAACGCAGAGCCAGAATATCCCAATTGCATTCGGCAGCGTCCACGATCTGTTCTTGAAAAAAGCTCGCATATTCGATAAGCTTAAGACGGCGAAGAAAAAATCGGAGAACTCCTGGAACCCTGTATGCATTGCTCCGGAGTGTGAGAGTTCCGACGACCGGCGATATTTTGACGAGTGGAGCTCATGAACACCCACACCAAAGAAGCGCTTCGCAAGTCCAAACAATTCGAGGTGGCGATATGAGAAACTGCGGCAGCAAGATCGAGCACGACGCTTTGTACCTGAAGAATGAAGAGGCCAACAAAAATCTGCTTCGGAAGCTGAAGGCGCAGGCAGAACTCGCCCGCAAAGGCGGCGGAGACGACGCGGCATCCCGACAGAAGAAACGCGGAAAGATGCTTGCGCGGGAACGTGTCGACAACCTGTTAGATCCCGGGAATCCATTTCATGAATTCGGAACGATGGCCGCGCTCGGGATGTACGAGGAATACGGCGGCGCTCCGTCGGCCGGAATCGTGACGGGTATCGGCAGAATTCAAGGACGAAATGTGGTAATCGTTGCCAATGATTCGACTGTAAAAGCCGGGGCCTATTTCCCGATGACGATCAAGAAGAACTTGCGCGCCCAGGAGATCGCAATCGAGAACAGAATTCCGATAATTTACCTGGTTGACTCGGCCGGCGTTTTTCTACCCATGCAGTCCGAGATTTTTCCCGATAAGGATGATTTCGGAAGGATTTTCTACAACAACGCCATCCTGAGCTCACTCGGGGTTCCGCAACTGGCCGCCGTGATGGGCCCGTGTGTCGCGGGGGGAGCCTACCTTCCGATCATGAGCGACGAATCGATAATCGTCGAAGGAACGGGGAGCGTCTTCCTTGCAGGTCCGTTCCTCGTGAAAGCGGCCATCGGAGAAGAAACGGATGTCGAGAAACTCGGCGGAGCCGAGACTCATTCGACCATTTCCGGTTTGACGGACTACAAGGTGAAGTCCGATGCGGAGGCACTTAAACTCATCCGTAACCTCGTATCCAAGTTGGGCGCTCCAACTTCGGCTGGTTTCGACAGGATCAAGCCGAAACCGCCCGCCTTCGGCCCGCGCGAAATATTCGGAATTATTCCGACGGACCGGACAAAACCGTACGACATGTATGAGATACTCGCTCGAATTGTCGACGACAGCGAGCTTGACGAATACAAGTCCACTTATGGCAGATCGATTATTTGCGCCTACGCCAGGGTGGACGGGTGGGCAGTCGGGATCGTAGCCAACCAGCGCACGACGGTGAAGTCGAAACGTCCCGACAATTCGGCGGAAATGCAAATCGGAGGAGTGATTTATTCGGACAGCGCGGATAAGGCAGCGCGTTTCATTATGAATTGTAACCAGAAGCGGATACCTCTCGTATTCTTCCAGGACGTTACAGGCTTCATGGTGGGAACAAGAGCAGAAAGAGGCGGGATAATAAAGGACGGCGCGAAAATGGTGAATGCAGTTTCCAATTCGACCGTACCGAAATTTACTTTCATAGTCGGGAACAGTTTCGGTGCGGGAAACTATGCGATGTGCGGAAAAGGTTACGACCCCCGACTGATCTTTGCCCTTCCCTCCGCGAGAATTGCCGTCATGGGCGGCGACCAGGCAAGCCAGACGCTGTTGAGTATCAGGCTTCAACAAATGGAACGCGACAGCAAGAAAATAACCGAAAGCGAGCAATCACACCTTCTCGAAGAGATCAGGTCACGATACGATATTGAAATGGATCCGGCCTACGCCGCTTCCCGCCTCTGGGTGGATGAAATAATCGATCCCACCGAGATGAGACAGATGATTTCTATGGGAATCGAGGTGTCCAACAATAACCCGTCTCTTCAACATTTCAACGTGGGTGTAATCCAGACTTGAAGTACCGTCCGATTCAGCTGATTGCCGTGGTCGGCCTTCTTTTTTCGTCTGTGGGACAGGCGTCGGCTCAGCTGGATTTTTTGAAGAAGATATTCGAGCCCCCGGTATTTAGAGTGACCGATGAACTACGGAAGTATATCAGAACGGAGCTCCCGCCTGTCAGTCATGACAGAGAGGAAGAACTTCACCACGTCGATTTGATATATATTAAAGCAATGGAGTTAGCCAGGAAGCAGGTCGGCACGGCACTTCTTGCTGCATCCATCGCGGTTCTCAACAGGACGGACATAAAACCGACTTTTCCCCTCCTCGGAATAATCACTCTTCCGTTGCCGGCGGAAGACTCCGCAGATGCAATCGCACGGATCAATAAGCTGCCCAGATATATTTATCCTGATTCTCCTCAGGGCAAATGGGGAGACAGTGATAAGCTTGTACACTTTTTCGGGTCTGCTTACCTCACATACGAGTCGGGTGCCAGGCCGATACCGGATGCGATAGGCAAATTTGTGGAAACCGGGGAGGTTGCACTGAAACTCGACACTGCCGCCGACCCGAGAGATGTTTTTACGAACAGGCTGGGACAACAATTCGGCCAGGCGCTCAGCGACGGTAAAGACGCACTTCCCTCCGACTACCTGAGCGCAAGGTACATCAAGAAATGAATTTTCTGAGAAGGTCGAGATCTTCAGGAGTCGTGATTTTGAAATTGACATGGCGCGGCTCGACAACGTACGCCCTTACGCCGATCTTTTCCATGAGCATTATCTCATCCGTCAACCCCGAGTAATCGGAAACCCTGTCGTAAGCACTCTTAAGAAGACCCGATCTGATTACTTGCGGTGTCTGCGCCGCATAAACCGATGACCGGTCTATCGTGGATGCACAGAAGCCTTTCTTGTCCACGACTTTAAGTGTATCCTTGACTCTTGACGCCAGGAATGCAGCGCCGTGTTCCCATCCTGCTTCTATCACCCTTTGAAGATCTTCTGTCGACAGAAGAGGCCTGGCAGCATCGTGGATGCAGACCAGGTCGTCATCGTCGAGGAAAGTCTTTAGAGATTCATACGCATTCTTCACCGACACGGTCCGTTCGGCGCCTCCACCGACAATTCCGATGAGCGCGGCGTATCCCGACGACTTCACAATTGCAGTGAAGCCGGAGATGCCCTCAGACGGCACCGCGATGCAGATCCGGGAGACACTCCTCAATTCGGCGAAGAGTTTCAGGAGCCTTAAGATAAGCGGCTTTCCGCCGATTTCGATGAGGGGTTTGGAAACTCCACCGAGACGCTTACCGGCACCGGCCGCCGGGATTATTACACCTACTTTACCCGACATTTACAATATCAACATTGCGTCGCCGTAACTGTAGAACCGGTACCCATCCTTGATCGCTTTTTTGTAGGCCCGCGTCATGAACTCGTGGCCGGTGAAAGCGCTGACGAGCATTATCAACGTCGTTTCCGGGAGATGGAAGTTGGTGACCAGATGATCGACAACCCTGAATTCGTACGGAGGATAGATGAACTTGTCGGTCCATCCTCTTCCCGCCTTGACGTGGTTGTCGTCGATGATGGGTCAACAGAAGATTTAAGCCGCGTGGAAAAAATGGATCCGCGCATCCGCCGAATACGGCAGGCCAATTGCGGCACTTCCGCCGCTCGCAACAATGGAATATTGAGCTCGTCCGGTGACTTTATAACATTTCTTGATCACGACGATCTTTGGCTGCCAAGCAAATTGGCAGTCCAGACCGGTGCTTTGCGTGCCGATCCGCTGGCCGGCGCGGCTGTGACTGGCTTCGATTTCATAGGGCGGGATGGCGGGCCGCTGGCGCCCGGATGGGAT
>JAJYGB010000211.1 GCA_021785235.1 Bacteroidota bacterium | reverse complement strand
TTCCGGACCATCGGCGAGTTCAGGCGTTCACCCGAATTAACATGTTTGAACGAATTCAGCCGACCCTTGTCGCATATCCAGTAGTTGTTAACCTCGGGGTTATTGCGGGGAGTAAGGCGGAGGATCTCGTTGTTTCTAACCCAGATATTGATGTTGCAGCCGCGAGCGCAGCCCGTGCAAATCGCCTCCGTTGAGGAGGTTTCCCAGACTCTTGCCTTGAACCTGTATTCACGGTTTGTCAAGGCGCCCACCGGGCAGAGGTCTATCACGTTCATCGAGTAAGGGTTAGTCAATTCCCTTCCCGGGAAAGTGTCTATGTAGACTCTGTCGCCCCGCTCGACGAATGTCAGAGTCGGCTCTTTCGCCACCTCGTCCATGAACCGGATGCAGCGCGAGCAGAGGATACATCTCTCCGCGTCGTAGACCACGTTCGGGCCGAGCGGTACGCGTTTCGGTTTTTTGTTCTTGGCTTCTTCGAGAGCGCTGTGCCCGGGGCCGTGGCTGTAAGTGTAATCCTGAAGATTGCACTCCCCGGCTTCATCGCATATCGGGCAGTCGAGCGGATGATTGATGAGAATGAACTCGAGCACGGCTTTTCTCGCCTCAACAGCCTTCTCGGAATTCACGTGTACCACCATGCCGTCCGAGACCTGTGTCGCGCAGGCGATTGCGAGCTTCGGCATCTTCTCTATTTCCACCAGGCACATCCTGCAGTTACCTGCCACGGAGAGTCCCGGGTGCCAGCAAAAATGCGGGATCTCGACGCCGGCCTGAGCCGCCGCCCGGATTACAGTGGTCCCGTTTTCGACTTCTACAGATTTTCCTTCTATCGTTACCTTAGGCATTTCGTCCTACCATTTCTACTAAAAACAAAGTAATAAATCTACCTGTTTCCATACAAGAATTTAAAACTGAAATTCCATTTCGCCGGCGCGGAAGTCCCGCAGCGCATCCATAAACCACCGACGCTCAATTCAACCGAGGATTTCTTCAACGGGAGTATAATCGAAGTCGAATGCTTCCGCGACGTGTTTGTAAGTGATCTTCCCGAATGCCATGTTAAGTCCGAGCTTGATTTCGTTGTTGGTCTTCACGGCCTTCTCCCAGCCGCTGCCGGCAATCTGGAGCGCGTAAGGAAGCGTCGCATTTGTCAGGCCTATGGTCGATGTGAACGGCACAGCGCCGGGCATGTTGGCAACGCAGTAGTGAACTACACCGTCAACGACGTACGTCGGGTTCTCGTGGGTTGTGGGATGGCAGGTCTCTATGCAGCCTCCCTGGTCCACGGATACGTCGACTATCACGGAACCTTCCTTCATGTCTTTCAACATTTCTCTTGTAACAAGCTTTGGGGCCTTCGCGCCGGGTATAAGTACTGCGCCTATAAGCACATCCGCGCGCGACGCCGATTTGCGAATATTATACGGGTTGGAAGCAAGTGTCTGAACGTTCCTCGGCATCACATCGTCGAGATAGCGGAGTTTGTACAGATCGTTGTCGAGAATCGTAACCCTCGCGCCGAATCCCGCCGCGATTCGCGCCGCGTTCTGTCCTACGATTCCGCCGCCGATGATAACGACATCCGCGGGCTCAACTCCCGGAACTCCGCCAAGCAGAATTCCTCTTCCGCCCATTGTCTTCTCTATATATTTTGCACCTTCCTGAGGCGCCATCCTTCCGGCAACTTCGCTCATGGGAATAAGCAACGGGAGCGATCGATCCTGCCTCTGCACTGTCTCGTAGGCTACACAAATTCCCTTCGACTTCATCATCGCCTCAGTCAGTTCCCTGCTGGCGGCGAAGTGAAAATAGGTGAAGACTATCTGCCCGTTCCTGATGAGTTTGTATTCCGGCTTGATCGGCTCTTTGACCTTCATAACCATCTCGGCCGCGCCGTAGACCTCCGCCGCGGTCGGAATTATCTTCGCGCCCGCCTTCTTGTAAAGCTCATCCGGGAATCCGCTGCCGACGCCGGCGTTCTTCTCGACAAGTACTTTGTGACCATGCGCGACCATCAACTCGACCCCGGCGGGGAGGAGAGCCACCCGGTTTTCGTTAGGCTTTATTTCTTTCAGTAGTCCGACAATCATTGTTCGATTTCTCCTTTCAGGCGCGGCGGGATCTCCGCTACGCTTTCGGCTTTTTGGGAAGTATTCTGACTGAAGCCAGGCCATCCTTTGTGAGATTTCCGGCGGCCTCCGCTATGTCCGATTCAGTGACTTTTTCTATAGATTCGAGCGACTCCGAAAATTTCGACTTCGCCCGGTAATAAAGCTCATCCCTGGCAAACAGCGATGCCCTGTCCCACAGATTTTCGAGCGAGAATATTATTCCGGCTTTCATCTGCGCCTTCGCTCGCTCCACTTCTTCTTTTGTGGGGCCGTACCGGGCGAATTCCTCTATGGTCGAGAAGATCTTTTTCTCGGCCCGCGCGAAGTCGCCGACCGCCGTGCATGCGTATATTCCCATTACCCCGGTATCGGCGTACGCCGAACCGTAAGAGTAAATCGAATAAGCCAGCCCATCCTTCTCACGGATGTTTTTATACAATCTCGAACTCGACCCGTCGCCAAGAATAACTCCGACCATAGATGCCGCGTACCTTCCCGGGTCGTCTAACCCGGGCGCAGCCGAGCCGAGGACAAGGTGAACCTGTCTCCCCGCTTCCCGCCTTACGGTGTAGCTGCGTACTTTGTTGGCTTGCGGTTTCTTCCTGATGTAAATTTTCGACATCGGCGCCAGCGGCGAGAAATATGCCGAAATATGATCCATAAGCTCCGATCTGTCAAAGTTGCCAGCGACGCTGATGACGATTCTTTCCGCGGTGAAATTCCTGGAGTGAAAACTCCGCAGGTCGCGCGTCGTGAAGCTTCGAAGCGTCGACGCCCTGCCGATTATCGGCATCGACAAGGGGTTGCCTTTGAAAATTTTCTCCTCGATGAAATCCATCCCCCAATCCTCGGGATCGTCGTAGACTTCCTGCATCTCGGAAAGGACGACCTTCCTCTCGTTCTGCAAATCGGAAGCGTCAAACTTCGGGTAAATAACAAGGTCCGAAAGGCCGCGGACGGTCGGGTGGAGCTCGTTCTTGAAGACCTTGGCGTAGTAGCAGGAATACTCCTTAGTCGTAAAGGCGTTGATATACCCCCCGCGTCCCTCGACAGTGCCAACCAGCTCCTCAGCAGTAAAATGTTCCGTGCCTTTGAAAACCATGTGTTCGATGAGATGGGTGAGCCCGTTCTCTTCTTTCTTCTCGTCGCGGGAACCGAAATTTACCCAAACACCGATTGCGACACTCTCGACGGATGGTATGCTTTCACCGATCACCGTGACACCGTTTCGCAGTCTTTCCCTGAAAGGCTCACTGAGGTTGGGGTACTCGACTTTGAGGGTTACCGGAGAGGTGCGTTTTCGTGTTCGATGGTTTTTCTGCATTTTTGTGCAAAAAATATAGTATTCAGGCGGACAATAATCAATTTAGAGTCTCGCGACCGCCTTCAAGGTTGACTGCGTAGCCCGCATCTAGTGTAAAACGCATTTAAGCCCCCGTTGCTTTTCCAGCCCAATTTTGATTATCTTACTGTCACAATGCGCCCATAGCTCAATTGGATAGAGCAACGGCCTTCTAAGCCGTAGGTTGTTGGTTCGAGTCCAACTGGGCGTACTCCTTCCAGATTCCAAAATCAAAGATGCGAGGCCAAAACAGGCTTAGATAAAGGGACATGGCAAAGTGTGAGGCCCAATTGGATAGAGCATCCCCTCTCAGATTGCTGAGTCGGCAAGGTTGTCCCGAAACAGTCGGGAC
>JAJYGB010000128.1 GCA_021785235.1 Bacteroidota bacterium | reverse complement strand
ATAGTCGCGGGCGAAGCTTCGGGTGACAAGCACGCGGCGCTTCTAGTGAAGAGTCTCAAGGAGAGAAGCGAAATAAGAGTCATAGGGATCGGCGGGGATAAGATGGAAGCCGCCGGTGTCGAACTGATCCATCATGCCAGAGAAATGTCGGTGATGGGTTTTACGGAGATACTCTCGAAGATCCCGTTCCTTCGGAAGGTGAGGCGCGATCTTCTGGAAACTATAAAGGACGAGAAGCCTACGGCAGTCATTTTAGTCGACTATCCGGGATTCAATCTTAGATTTGCCAGTCTTGCAAGGAAGAGCGGCATAAAAGTTATCTATTTCATAAGCCCGCAAGTGTGGGCATGGGGAAAGAGGAGAATCGAAAAGATCAGACGGACCGTAGACATGATGCTGACAATCTTCAAGTTTGAGGAAGATATGTACCTCATTGAAGGTGTGGACGCGCATTTTGTCGGACATCCGTTGCTAGACGAGATAGTTGAACATTCGGAACCTGAGACCGACAACTTTAGGCAAGCGCATATGGCACGACCTGATGGGAAACTGCTCGCTCTCCTGCCAGGAAGTCGCCTGCAGGAGGTCAGACGCATTCTCCCCGCGATGCTCGAGTCAGTCGAGTTCCTGAAAGAGGAATTGGCATCGATCGGGAAGAGCCTGGATGCTGTTATCGGTCGCGTCCCAGGAATCGACAGGAACGTCTACGAAAATATCGTGAAGAACTCGGGTGTCAATGTGCAGCTCACAGATGAATCAGACCTTCTTATGAGCTCGGCGGATGCGGGCATGATCAAAAGCGGGACCTCTACTCTGGAGGCGGCGCTCCATGATCTCCCGATGATTGTTGTGTACAAGACAAGCTGGCTCAATTACATTATTGGCCGAATGCTCGTTAGACTCGACTCCATCTCGCTCGTGAATATCGTGGCTGGAAAAAAAATAGTCGAGGAACTTATACAGGATGATTTCTCGGCATTGAAAGCCGCACGATTACTTAAAGGTATCCTTACCGAGCCTCAGGTGGTGGCAGATATTAGGGAAAAGTATTCTGAATTGAAAACGATCCTTGGCGGGAAGGGAGCCTCTGACCGCGCCGCAGAATTGATATTGGGTGCGATCTGATCCGATGAGAAAGAATTTTAAGGCCATATTGCTTCCATTTAGCGCATTGTATGGAGGTATCGTATCCGTCCGCAATTACGGCTTTGATGCCGGTTTCTTCAAAGTGAAGAAGCTTCCCAGACCTGTAGTGTCTGTAGGAAACATTTCAGTCGGAGGTTCAGGGAAGACGCCGTTCGTTATGCTCGTCCTTGAAAGATTGCTGGCGATGGGGAAGAGACCCGCGGTTCTCACGCGTGGATACAAGCGCCTAACAGACGAGCTCGTCGTCGCCTGTCCACAACGCGGAAGCGACCCTGACGTGCAAATGCTGGGGGACGAGCCCGCGCTTATTTCAATGAAATTTCCAGACGTGCCTGTTGCGGTTAATGCCGATCGCCACCGTGCCGGTGAAGTGGTAATTAATGAGTTTGGCGCCGACATATTTGTGCTCGATGACGGCCTCCAGAACAGAGAATTGCATCGCGATGTCGACTTTGTTCTTATGAACCGCTCCCTCTATGACCTGCGCGACAGTTACCTGCCCGCCGGTAATCTTAGGGACTCAAGAAGCAGGATAAAAGAGGCTGACGTCGTCGTGCTGACAGCTCACGGCGCTTCAGGTTTTGAACGTGATTACGACCAGCTTCTTGGGAAGTATTCGAACGCGCCGGTCGCGGGAGTAAATTTTGTCGCTTCAGATCTCTCGGATCACGCGGGAAATCATTACCCACTTGACTTTTTGCGCGAAAAAAAAGTAGCTGCCTTTTGCGGCGTTGCCCATCCTGAGCGGTTTTTTGAGAACATATCTCAATTGTGCGCCGGTGTTGTTTCCCGGAGGCATTTTCCGGACCATCATTGGTACGACGAATATGACCTTGACAGTGTCTTTGAAGGCGAGGATGAAATTATCGCCGTGACGACCGCGAAGGATGCAGTCCGCATTTTCCAGGATGAGGAGCTGAAGCAACTCGACGACATCGGTAGGCTCTATTCGTTAAACGAGAAGGCGATCATTGAATTCGGTGGCGAGCAGTTAGAGAAAGCTCTCGAAGGAGTTTTCGGAAGAGTGTATGCATAAGATCGCTATTTCAGACTGCGGGAAGAAGAACGACAGCTATCGGGCATACTTCAGCAAATTGCCGGGCGCCGAAGTCATAGTTGTCGGAGAGGGCACCGAGTCCGCTATTGAAAACTGCGACGGGCTTGTTCTGACCGGCGGAGGAGATGTCGCTCCTGAGTTGTACGGCGACTGGCCGGACGAGACCGTCCATGTCGATTCCGCGCGCGATGGCGTCGAATTCAAGCTTATCGATCTGGCGATGAAAAAGAGTTTGCCCGTACTTGGAATTTGCAGGGGGCTACAGGTGCTGAATGTGTATTTCGGCGGCACGCTGGTACTGGATCTGGAGAAATACTATGGCAGGAAACATTCGGCAATTTCAGAAGACGAGGACAGATATCACGGTGTCAGGCTTATTGAAGGGTCGTATCTGAAGAATTTTATTAGACAAGAGACAGGGAAGGTCAATAGTGCGCACCACCAGGCGGCGGACAGGATAGGCAGCGGCCTGAGAGTCGCCGCAAGAGCGGAAGACGGGACTGTTGAGGCGATCGAGGGAAACGATGATTTGCCGAGCAGAATTGTTTCGGTACAATGGCATCCTGAGAGAATTCAATTTGACGATCCGTTCGCGCGTGGAGTGCTTGACCTGTTTGGGTCCTGTCTATCAAACTATCACGACAAAGTAAACTATGTACATGGAGGTTAGAAAATGAGTAAAGAAAAGTACGTCTATTTCTTCGGAAATGGGAAAGCCGAAGGAAAGGCTGAAATGAAGAATCTCCTCGGCGGGAAGGGCGCAAACCTTGCGGAAATGACCAACATCGGTCTCCCTGTTCCTCCGGGATTCACTATTACAACCGAAGTTTGCACCTATTACTATGCGAACAGGAATTCCTACCCCAAGACGCTGAAGGACGACGTTGTCAAGGCAATGAAGCGCCTCGAATCTGCCGTCGGAGCGAAGTTCGGTGACAAGAACAATCCCCTATTGGTCTCGGTAAGGTCCGGCGCTCGCGCTTCAATGCCCGGCATGATGGATACGATCCTCAACCTCGGAATCAACGACACGGTCGTCGAAGGTCTCGCCAAGAAAACCAACAACGAGAGATTTGCCTACGACGCGTATCGCCGCTTTGTCCAGATGTATGGCGACGTGGTGCTCGGGCTCAAGCCGGTCCACAAGGATGAGATCGATCCATTCGAAGCGATCATCGAGAAGAAGAAGCACGAGAAGGGAATTCACAGCGATACGGAATTAACTGCCGGCGATTTGAAAGACCTAGTGAAGCAGTTTAAAGCGGCGATCAAAGAGAAAACGGGCCACGATTTTCCGGAAGACCCGATGACGCAGCTCTGGGGCGCAATCGGCGCAGTGTTCGGTTCGTGGAACAACGATCGCGCGATCGCCTATCGAAAGATGTATGACATTCCCGAGTCATGGGGAACGGCGGTAAACGTAGTAGCGATGGTATTCGGCAATATGGGCGAAACCTCCGGAACCGGCGTTGCGTTCACTCGCGATCCTGCCTCCGGGACGAACAAATTCTACGGCGAATATCTGATGAACGCCCAGGGCGAGGACGTCGTCGCCGGAATTAGGACACCGATACCGATTTCCCAGCTTGAAAAAGAGAATCCGAA
>JAJYGB010000457.1:316-3810 GCA_021785235.1 Bacteroidota bacterium | reverse complement strand
AGTTGAAGGCTAACGGCTACACTCTCTCGGAGACCGTAGACGGCGCCGATGTCGCTGTGATCAATACCTGCGGCTTCATCGACGCGGCCAAACAGGAATCAATCGAGACCATACTCAATATCGCCGGGAAGAAAAAGTCGGGCAACCTGAAGAAAGTCGTTGTCACCGGCTGCCTCGTTGAGAGATACAAGAGAGAACTTCAGGAAGGTTTGGGCGAAGTCGACGCATTTTTCGGAACCCATGAGATAAAGAATATCCTCGGTGAATTCCAGGCCGAATATAAATATGATATGGTCGGCGACCGGGTTCTCACTACCCCGTCTCACTACGCATACCTGAAGATCTCCGAGGGCTGCGACAACCCGTGTTCGTTTTGTGCCATTCCTCTAATGCGGGGAAAACATTCATCGAAAACGATTGAGGAAATCACGCATGAAGCCGAATTGCTCGCCGCGAAAGGCGTCAAGGAACTGATCGTCGTCGGCCAGGACACGACTTATTACGGCCTTGACATCTACGGAAGAAGAACACTTCCCTCTTTGATGGAGAAGTTGAACAAGGTCGATGGGATCGAGTGGATTCGCCTCATGTACGCGTATCCCGCCAAGTTCCCGGAAGAACTCCTGGACATCATGCGCGACAGCGACAAAGTGGCAAACTACATCGACATCCCGATACAGCACGTTTCCGATAAGCTTCTGAGATCCATGCGCCGCGGCATAACGAGACGGCGTTTGGAGGAACTTCTCCAATCGATACGCGAAAAGGTCCCCGGCATCGCAATACGAACCACTTTGATCGTCGGATACCCGGGCGAGGGTGAAAAGGAGTTTCAAGAGCTCCTCGAGTTTGTGAGTGAGTTCAAGTTTGACAGACTGGGTGCATTCACGTACTCCGTTGAGGAAGGCACGACCGCGGCAATCCTAGGGGACCCGGTACCGCAGGATGAGAAAGAACGTCGCCACGCCGCAATCATGGAAGCGCAGCGACAAATAATCATTGAGTTGAACCAAAAGAAGATCGGTACGATTCAGCGGGTCATCGTGGACAGGAAAGACGGTGAAGACTATGTCGGCAGGACATGTCATGACGCTCCTGAGATCGATTCCGAAGTGATAATAACTTCAGTAAACCCCATCGAGATCGGGTCATTCGTAGAAGTTGTGATCGATGACTCATACGAGCACGACATGTACGGCACAGTCGTTTAAGGAGGCAAATTGTGATAAGGACGATATCGTCCCTGCTTCTCTTCGCCTTCTCTGTGTCGGCACAGGTGGAGTTCCAGCGCCCCTATTCGGTAACCGCTCCACAATTTTACTTCGATGTTCTCAACTTCAGGTCTTCCATTTATAAGAGCAGAATCGATTTATATTTCCAAATTCCCTATAGTCGACTCCATTTCATGAGAGACGGGAGCGATTTTGTCTCGTCTTATGAAATTAGAGCCCGTCTTATTGACAAGAACCGCGCCGTCGCACACGAAGAATCGTGGGAGGAGACGGAAATCACCAGGGGCTTCGACGAGACCACCAGCGATTTCATCCTGTCTTCGTGTCAGCGACATTTCATCGTGGATCCGGGTTCCTATACACTCTTCCTCACCGTCCACCAACCCGAGAGCGGAGATTCATTCTCCGAGAGTTGCGAGGTCGCAGCGCGTGATTTCTCATCACCAAGTGCGTCGATTTCGGATATCATGATCCTGCTCACCGCTTCGAGGACCGGAGAGAAGCGCACTATAGTCCCAAATATTCGACGAAATGTCTACTCTCAGTCCGATTCTTTTCAGGTCTTTTTCGAGGTCTATCCCGCCGGCAGCTCGGATTCCCTATATATCACGACCGAAGTACTTGGGTCGCAAGACAAAGCGGTGTACTCGAATTCAAGGCGGGTTAAATCTGTTCTGCCGGTGACACGGGTCTTCCAGGAGTTGCCGAAAACTTCGCTTGCTATGGGACATTATAAAATTCGGGTGCTGCTCCGCGGCCCGGACAACGAAGGAAATCCCGTCATGGCCGCATCATCCAGGGCGTTTTCCATATATTTCCCCGACCTGCCGCCTACCGTGACGGACCTCGACGAAGCGGCTGAACAGATGATATTCATCACGGGCTCCTCGACAATCGACAGCATCAAATCCGAAACCGATCCTACGGCCAAGGAGAAAAAGTTTCTCGGTTTCTGGCGGCACTACCGCTCAAAATTCTCGACCGACTCCAGAGTCCTTATGGAAGAATATTACAGCAGGGTCGCGTATTCCAATGAGAACTTTGCCCACTTCTTCCCCGGGTGGAAAAGCGACCGCGGCATGATTTACATCTTGTTCGGACCTCCTGACGAAGTCGAGAGATATCCCTTTAATATCGACAGCAAGCCGTACGAGATCTGGCAATATTACCGAAAGTCGCGCAAATTCCTGTTTGTGGATGAGACCGGATTGGGAGATTACAGGTTGTACACTCCGGTCTGGGACAGTAACTCACCTTTATCCGGGATGGATTTCGTACGATGATGGTGAGTCAACCGCTCAGAGTGCTGTTCATCTGGCACCACCACCAGCCGTATTACAAGGCCGACGGCACGTTCCTTATGCCGTGGGTGCGCATGCACGGCATCAAGGATTATTGGGACATGGTACGAATGTTGGACGATTTTCCGAAGATTAAGCAAACCTTCAACTTCGCCCCGTCGCTCCTCGAACAGATCTTGGATTACCTGAACGGCGCTGAGACCGACACGGCTTACCTCCTCTCCCGGAAGAATCCGGAATCATTCTCCGAACCGGACAAATTGAGCGCCTTGAAGACTTTCTTCATGGCCAACCCGGAGCGTATGATCAAACGATATACGAGGTATGCGGAGCTCCTGGCAAAACGCGGAGTAGTCAAGAACGAAACAGAGTTGTATTCCGTAGCCGATAGATTCAGCGAGCAGGATTTTCGCGATCTTCAGGTATGGTGGAATCTATCCTGGGTGGGAGAGTATTCACGGTTCGACCCGCCGTTCAAATTCTACCTCGACAAACAGAGAGATTTCTCCGAGGAAGAAAAACTAATGCTCCTTTCGGCGCAGACGGAAATCATCTCGCGAATAATTCCGCATCACATGGAGGCAGTGAAGAGGAAACAGATTGAAGTCTCCGTCTCCCCTTTCTATCACCCGATCCTGCCTCTGCTGTGCGACAGCAATATCGCTGCTGATGCCAATCCACGGACGGTCCTGCCTAATCACCGGTACGAGTACTCCGGGGATGCAGACGGTCAGATTAAATCCGCGCTGGATTACGGCAGGAGTGTTTTCGGTCAACCACCGTCAGGGATGTGGCCGAGCGAGGGCTCGGTCAGCAACGAAGTCCTCAGGCTTATGGCGAAGAACCGGGTCAACTGGGTTGCAACCGACGAAGCGATACTGCGCAAAACGTTGACGAAGTCTGGAAAGGCCGTTTCTGAAGATTTTCTCGAAAGATATTTTCCGTACAGCTTCGTTTCCGG
>JAJYGB010000457.1:0-306 GCA_021785235.1 Bacteroidota bacterium | reverse complement strand
AGATATCCGGTGAAGATATTTTTCAGAGATCATAACCTATCCGACAAGATCGGTTTCGTATATTCGAACTGGAGCCCCGACGACGCAGCGCACGATTTTCTAACGAACCTGCTCAGGATAAGGAAATCTTTGGTCGACAATTATGGCGAGAAGGGGCTGAGTGCAGCTGTCGTGCCGGTGATTCTGGACGGGGAAAATGCCTGGGAATTCTACCAGAGCGACGGAAAAGACTTCCTCCGGACACTCTATTACCTGATCTCAAATGAGCCTCGTATCGAGACCGTATTGCCATCCGACGTGACGGTG
>JAJYGB010000543.1 GCA_021785235.1 Bacteroidota bacterium | reverse complement strand
GATCGAGCTCCCGAACGATAACTTCCGTTCGTTGAAGGGCGGCATGTTCGTGCGCGCGGTCATTTATACATCCTCAAGAGACAAAGCTATTATTATCCCTTCAAGCGCGCTCCTGGAATCCGTTGGACAAGTGTATAACACGTTTGTAGTGAAATCCTCGCGCGCTTTTATGCGACCGGTAACGATCGGGGCCAGAACGGATTCTCTTGTCGAGGTAACCTCAGGGCTTGTCCCGGGCGACACCGTCATTACTTTCGGACAGCAGAACCTGAAGGACGGGGCTGCGGTCATGTATGGTGCCATCGACTGAGGTAGAGGAATGCACTTAACTCAACTGGCGATAAAGAGACCGGCGTTCATCACGATGGTTTTCGTGGCGCTCGCCGTTATCGGCATTTACTCATATAACCAAATGGGGGTCGACCTTCTGCCGAAGATGGATTGGCCTATAGTTTCCGTGGTCACCCTCTATGCTGGAGCTGGACCACGCGAAGTGGAAAACGACGTTTCCAAGCCGCTTGAAGACGCGCTGAGTTCACTGAACAACATAGATAACATAAGGTCATACTCCCGAGAAAACGTGTCGGTAATCGTCGTTCAGTTTTCTTTCGCGACGGACGTCAACACTGCTGCCAACGATGTTCAGAGAAATGTGGACATCGCACGGTCGCAACTCCCCGAGGATGCCGGGGCCCCGCGCGTGCAGAAGGCCGACCTGAACTCCTTCCCGATCGTCAGGATATCCGCTATTGGTTCCATGGAGCCCACCGCGCTGTACCAGTTCGTTAAGGACAATGTCAAACCCGCTCTCGAGCATGTGCCGGGCGTGGCAACCGTGGATCTCGTCGGCGGCAAACAGCGCGAGATAAAGGTCGAGGTTAGCAATGCGAGGCTCCGGGCTTACAATCTCTCGATCATGCAGGTCGCGCGGGCGATGGCGAGCGATAACCTTGATTTTCCAGCGGGCACCGTGACCGGCGCCGCGACAGAATATACCGTCAGGCTTTCTGGAAAGTTCAAGTCCGTCGGGCAGATCAGAAGCATGGTTATAGCGTCCACTCCGAAAGGAGTTGTGCGCCTCGGTGATGTGGCTGATGTCAGGGACTCATACAAGGTCGACGGCCAGACTTACAGCCGCATCGAGGGCAAACCTGCCATTGGCATAATAATCCAGAAGACCTCAGACGCCAATTCTGTGAAAACTAGTGACGGAATTCGGGAAGCCTTAAAGAACCTTGAGCGCGAATACGGTAATAGCGGCTTGAAGTTCACAGTCGCGCAGGATATTACCGATTTTACCAGAAATTCAATGTTTGAGGTGCGGCGGGATCTTGGACTTGCCATTTTGATGGTGGCAATCACCCTCTTTTTGTTCCTCCATTCCGCCAGAAGCTCTCTCATAGTCCTTCTTTCAATCCCAACATCGCTGATAAGCACATTCGTCTTCATGTATGCCATGGGGTTCACGATAAATCTGGTCTCGATGATGGCTCTGGCGCTTGTCATCGGGATACTCGTCGACGACTCGATCGTTGTCCTGGAAAATATACACAGGCACATGGAACTGGGTGAGGAAAAAAGGGTGGCGGCGCTAAACGGTCGGAGCGAAATTGGTTTTGCCGCAGTAGCCATAACACTTGTCGATGTCGTGGTTTTCCTCCCAATAGCTCTCGTGGGAGGACTTGTCGGGAAGATATTCCGCGAGTTCGGGTTGACGATAGTCGTTTCGACACTAATTTCTCTTTTCGTCTCATTTACTCTGACGCCCATGCTCGCTTCACGTTGGTCGAATCTGAAACGCTATTCGAACGATTCATTTGTCGGAAGGTTTGTCAACCGGTTCGAGGGTTTGCAGAAACGGCTCGACGGCGGATACAGGGGACTTCTGGGGTGGGGCCTCGCGAATAAGAAGAAAGTCCTTGCCGTCAGCGGAGCCGCACTCCTCATCAGCCTTCTTCCCATACCGCTTCACCTTATAGGCACCGAATTCATGACGCAACCTGACCGGGGAGAATTCGCGCTGATCGTCGAAATGCCCGTCGGAACTCCGCTCAACAAGACGGACGAAACTATCGAGCGGATCGAAAGTCGTTTGAAGGTGGATCCAAATATTCAGGATTACTTCAGCACCGTCGGCATGTCTGAGCAAACTTTCCAGAAGTCAACGCAGCCGAATCTCGGGCAAATACAAATAAGACTCGTTCCGGCCTGGCAGCGCCGCGTATCGACAGATGAGGAGATGGCTCGGGCAAAGGAGATAGCAGACAGCTATCCCGGCGTCACTTCGAGGACAAGTGTCATAGGCATGTGGGGAACCGCCAACTACTCTCCGCTCGAAGTCGAAATCCAGGGAGCGGATCTGCCGCAGGTTGTTGCGGCCTCGGAGAAGATCGGCGATATAATGTCGCGAACGAACGGAGTGACAGACATTAAGAGCACGTGGCAGACAGCCAGTCCGGAACTCCAGGTGGTTGTGGATCGAGAGAAGGCCGCGTCATTCGGACTGACTCTCGGAGATGTAGCGGCGGCATTACAGATGGGGATTCAGGGGAACGTTGTCACGAAGTACAACGACAATGGGACAGACTATGACGTCAGGTTGCAGCTGGCAGAGCGCGACAGGAACAAACCGTCGGAGATCCGGAACATGACTTTGATGACAAGGGCTGGGAAGCAGATCTATCTTGGGCAGATAGCCGACGTTATCAGAGGACGGGGACCGGTGGAAATAGACAGGAAGGATAGGGAAAGGCTTGTGACGATACTAGGGAATCTTACAGGTTCGAGAAGCCTCGGTGACGCTACGCGCGATATTGAATCCGGAATCGCTTCCTTGAATCTACCATCCACGATTAAAGTGTTTTTCGGCGGCGACAATGAAAATATGTCGGACATGTTCAGCGACATGGGACTTGCCCTAGCGATGGCAGTGCTCTTTGTCTATATGATCATGGTTTCGCTGTTCGAATCATACGCCCACCCATTCACGATAATGTTTTCTCTGCCGGTCGCCCTTGTGGGTGGCATGCTGGCGCTTTTGCTTACCGGACAGACGCTAAACACGTTTTCCATGATAGGCGTGATCATGTCTGTGGGACTTGTAACCAAGAACGCGATACTGCTCGTCGATTACACGAACACGCTTCGCGGCAGGGGATACAACATGATCGACGCAATACTTGAAGCGGGGCCGACCAGGCTGCGACCGATCGTCATGACAACCGCGACCATGGTCTTCGGCATGCTTCCGCTCGCTCTTGGACTTGGAACGGGGAGTGAGATAAGACAGAGCATGGCAATAGTAGTAATAGGCGCTCTGATAAGTTCGACCCTCTTGACGCTGCTCCTTGTTCCCGTCATGTACACCTACATAGACGGTCTGCGGGTCCGATTCCCGTTGCTCTTTGCCCAGCTGAGGTGGCTCTCCACGCTGAAGGGGAAGCTCCGGCACGCTCCTTCACATCCGGCGCCGGGGATTGAAAAGTAGCGCCGGACTTAGGGGCATAACATAACCATCGCAGGAGTGCCTACGGACTTGTCGGAGCTCGTCAATTACTTGAGACTGAATGACCCTGACGATACTACAGGACTACCCGTATATGTCCTGTTCGTCGTACTCTTGCACAAACACGCTCTTCCCATTTTTTCTCTGCTTGCCGCCTAACAAAGCGAACAAAAAAATAATCGCGGCAATGGGTAGGAAAAGCAGCCCAATCATCTTCACCAATCTGCTCATCTGCTTCGTCGACTGTTATTTCGTATGACTACGTTTCATCTTGCAATGACTCTCAACAATTTGATTCGCCTGTAAC
>JAJYGB010000540.1 GCA_021785235.1 Bacteroidota bacterium | reverse complement strand
TTTGGCAAACAGAACGTCAACGCACGACGAGATAAGCGACAACATCCGTGTTGATTTCATCTCAAAAGTAATGGCCCCTTTATCAAGATCGTCCTCCCGTGGTTTTCTCCTGTCGCGCGACAAATGAAAGCGCGCCGCGCTCACCCTTCGCTGCTCTTTGAGTTTCCTCTTTCAAGCGCCGGGTAACGCATCGTATCGGGCCTGTACCTTGGATCATTCAGCAGCAGCCGCTCGACCACTTCACCATTAACTATATGCTTTTCAATTATTTCGACAACATCGTCGCTCTTCACGTGGCTGTACCAGACACCTTCCGGATAAATGACGACATTCGGCCCATATTCACACACATCGAGGCAGCCGGCTTTGTTCGCCCTCACTTTCGTTTTGAGTCGGCGAGCGTGAAGCTCCTTCTTGAACAAATCCCTAATTTCTTCGCTTCCCTTCTGCGCGCACGACCCTTTGGGATCGTCTTCTTTCCGTTTGTTGGTGCATATGAAAATATGTCTGACGTATCTCATCTCAACGGATTCTCATTCCTGATCTTTAGTTCTTGAATTGGCTATTTCTGCTCAAACGGCGTTCCTTTGTTAGAGCTCTTTCCACCTTAAGTCTTCACCGCAGTTATTTTCCGAATGAGAATTTACGACCTAAAAACTCTCACTCTTACCAATAACCTGTCGAGATGCTTACATCCCCGAAGACGCGCGTGCTGCACGCGACTCTTTCGTGCGTTTCATAATTACCGCTCTTCATCAATTTCTTCTCGCATTCTTCGGGTTGTGAGAGATTTTCCATCCCCTCGACTATTTCCACCTTGCACCAACCGCAGACGCAATCTCCCCTGCACGAGCTGCCCAGCGGAATTCCGTTCACGCGCGCGGCTTTGAAAAGCGTTTCTCCGTTCTTGATCTCGACAACCCTATTGAGCGGGACAAATTTAACCTTTGGCATTCTTCAGGAACTTCGTTACCTCTTCGACATTCATCGTGTTTAGCAAATCATCTTTCGTCAGCCACCCCTTACGCGCGATAGAGACACCATACTTGTAATCAGCCAGCCCTTCCTTCGAATGAGCATCTGGATTGATTGAGAATCTTATGCCTGCTTCTTTAGCCTTCCTGATAAGTCTCCAATCCATGTCGAGTCGATGCGGATTCGCATTTATCTCGATTATCTTCTTGTTCCGAGCGGCGGTCTTAATTATCTCATCCACATCAAGCTCATACCCGCTCCGCCCGAGGAGAAGCCGGCCTGTCATATGTCCGAGGAAGGTCATATACGGATTCTTCAACGCGGCGGTCAGACGTTTAGTTGCTTCGTCCTTCTTCATGCCGAGCTTGCTGTGGACCGACCCCACGCTGAAGTCAAGTGTTTTGAGAACGGCGTCGCTGAAGTCAAGTTTCCCATCGGCCAGTATATCAACTTCGCTACCTTTGAAGACGAAAAAATCGCTCAAAGCTTTATTGGTTTCATCGACAAGCTTGCCCTGCTCCTTGAGTCTTTTTTCATCGAGGCCATTCGCGTAAAAAGCGCTCTTGCTGTGATCGCTAAGTCCGAAATAGTGGAGGCCAAGCTTACGGGCCGCCGCTATCATCTGATCGAGGGGCTCTGCTCCGTCGCTCCAGTTCGTATGGACGTGAAATATTCCCTGGATATCCTCCTCTGTGACGAGTTCGGGGATATTCCCCTTGGCCGCCGCAACGACTGCGTCCCCATCCTCGCGGAGCTCAGGCGGTATGTACTGCAGCCCGAGTTCACCGAATATCTCCTCCTCAGAATCGAAACTGATCTTGTCGCGTCCGCGCTTCATCTCCCGCATTGCGAGCGTGTAGCCGCGAGTCGACGCGTACTCTTTTAGACGAGCGAAGAATTCCTTGCTCCCGCTCGAGTGGAGCACCGCCAACGGATATTCCGACTTGTTGACGATAATGAATTCGACCGGTACCCCATTTTCCCAGATCACCGAGACAAGGTCGTTCTGCGTCTCCTTAATTTCCTTGACCCCCTTCAGCTTTCCGAGCGCCGCGAAAAGCTTGTCCCTCTCTCCTGATTTGAACTTTATAACGCAGTCGATATCGTGAATTACCTCACGCCGCCGGCGATAACTTCCTGTGAATTCATAACGTTCGACACCTGACACTTTTTCAAGCAGCGCAGAGATAGAAACGGCGGTCTCATGGATGACGTCGAGCAGCCTATACTCGCTATTCACTTTGAATCGTGCGATCTCGTCAATCACCTTATCCTGCGTCTTCTGTCCGAACCCCTTCAACGAAACGAGCCTGTTTTCCTTGCAGGCGTATTCAAGTTCTGCGATTGATTTCACGTCCAGCTGTTCGTAAAGCGTCCTGATTTTGTTTGGACCAAGCCCGTGAATCCGGAATAGCTCGGGGAGGCCTTCCGGCAGGGAGCTGCGCAGTTCATCGAGATAGGTCAGCTTTCCTGTCTCGACAAGCTCGGTCAGCTTCTTTGAGAGCGCCTCACCGACTCCTGCAATCTTCTTTGCTTCGCCTCCCTTTATCAGGGTAACCACGTCTGCAGTAGACTGAGAGATCGATCTCGCCGCCCTGGAATAGGCGCTTATCTTGAACTTATCCTCTCCCTTCAGTTCAAGGAGAGACGAAATCTCTTCAAGCGCCGAGACAATTTCTTTTTTGTCCATCAATGGGCTCCAGCGATCTTATAAAACGCTTCCACCTGGACGCCGGTAAGGAAAATTCCAAGAAGCGCCCCGGCCGTGACCTGAGCTTTGGTATGAGCTTTCAACTCAATCCTTGCCCAGGCTACTATAATAACGAGCAGGAATAAGGGGAGCATATCCCTGCCGAAGGTAATCGCGAGCGCGGTCAGCGGTCCGGAAGCTCCCATGGCGTGCGCGCTTATCTTCCAACGCGTGTTGATTGCGGAAACAACCAGCGTGCTTGTCGCATAACTAAACATGAGGGCGTAAACTGGCACTGAAGCCCCGACAGAAATGAGGGCCACGAAGCCGGCCGCGTAAATTAATACGGAGATCAGATACGGTATTGTTCTCTGTTCGCGAAGCGGAACATCCAAACGCGTAACCTTATCCCTATGGAGCAAATAGAACAGGTAAACTAGAGGAAGTATGGCGCCGAACAGGACAGACAGAGTAGCTATCAGGAGTGTGTTCGCGCCTTGACCTGTCATGAATGCTAAGCAAAGAAATGTTGCCAGAGCGAAGGAAGTCGGCATGAACATGTAGGATATCGTCAGGGCTGCTCTCTGTTTCACAGACTAATTTAGTTCGAACTTGACTTAATTCACAAACCGGAGGCTATATTGTTCTTCAAGCCGCCGGTGTACCATGGAATCTAAGAAACATCATTAGGAAACCGTTTCAATCAGCTTGTTGCGCGAGTTCGCCCCTCGTAAGAGCCGAACCTTCGAACGAGGTACCTTCAAATAATCGCTCACCAGTTCTAGTACCGCCTCATTCGCTTTCCCGTCCACTGGCTTGGCACGAACGAATATTTCGAATGTGTCATCGCTCTTTCTCAGGACTTTGTCGGCCTTGGAATTCGGATGAACTTTGATTTTGAGATACACTGGTGTGCCTTCTTACTCGAAAGGATGTATACCCGAAACATCTTTTGTCGGGGCGGTGGGATTCGAACCCACGACCTCTTGGTCCCGAACCAAGCGCTCTAACCGGGCTGAGCCACGCCCCGAATTCGAATTAATATAATCGATTGTAGCGTCAAGGAAAAGAAATTTCGCCAATAATCATAATACTCTGGACAAGGGAACCGCATCTGAAAATCGCAGCCTGAGTGACTTCCTTCTATCTCAAATCA
>JAJYGB010000653.1 GCA_021785235.1 Bacteroidota bacterium | reverse complement strand
AAGACGAAAAAGGATCCGACAAAGAAATAATCCCGTTATCTCGGCTGCGGATCCTGCATGTTGAAGTAGACGACAAGTGCGACCCCCATTACCAGGAACATTGTGAGGAATGCCAGCCCGAATTTCCAATCTTTTCTGAAGTGATACCAAAGCCCAAAAAGCGCGATCAGGAACGGGATGGCGAAATACCTCGCCGGGTAACCGGCACGTCCGTCATACCATCGCGTGGGGGAGGAGATAAACGTGGCGGGCGCGTCCTGAATGTCGCCGGCCCTTCCGATGAAATTCCATTCAAGGTACCTCAAATACATGTGATCGAGCTGGTATCCGATGAAGTAATCGAAGTCCGAGGAGTATTGCTGGTAAGCGGCCTGATACTGCGGCTCGTTGCTCCATCGACGCGGCCAGAAGATCGGCTGTGAACCGTATTGGTCCCGGTTCAGGTATCCCACCATACGCTGGAGGTTGCTCGGATTGTTTTCGTTTATGGGCGGATTGGAGTTCGCTCGAATGTAGACCAATGTGTAAGTTGAATAGCCCAATATGATGAGAAGGCCCGCCATCAGGGATGTGCTGAGGATCCAGCGCCTCGCCTTCTCAGCTTTATACGCGCCATAGATCGCGGCAATCACAATACCAGGTGGGATCAACTGAATTATGAAACTGTGACTTATATCGAACGGACCGGTCTTCAAATCGCCATTGAGAATAGCTGCGAACCATTTGACAATTCCCGGATAAATTATCATGAAGGCGAGACCGGTTATGATCGCGAATCTAATAAAAGACTTCCACTCAAATTCGTTGTACTTGAAATAGATGAACAATGCTATGACGAAAAAGACCAGGAGACTCAACTGGTGGATGCCTATTGAAAGGCCCATTGCATAGGCTGCGAGGAGGAGGTACTTCTGACTTCCGGCTTCTTCAGCTTTCTCGAACCATACCATTCCAAGCCACAGGACAAGAGACACAAAAAATATGCTCGATGCGAAAAGGCCCGACTCGGCGGCGTTGAACCAGAATGTATCTGACACGGATAAGGTGAAAGCGCCGACAGCCGCGGCCCCGAAGACTAATATGGCACCCCTGACATCGTTAGGGAAACCCTGCCATCTTGATATCACTCTGACGCCGATCAGATAAAGGAACATTATTGCCAGCGCGCTCGCGAGTGCCGATATCAGGTTTATTCTCAGCGCTTGGTTATGGACGAACGGCGTCATCATCGCTATTCTGCCGAACAGCGTGAAAAGCGGCGCCCCCGGCGGATGTGGGACCTCAAGTGCGGGTGATGTCGCCGCGTACTCTCCGCAATCCCAGAACGCGACTGAGGACTGAGAAGTCATTCGGTACATGAAGAGGGTGATGAAGAAAATGGCTAGCGCAATGTAGCGGTTCAGGTGCTTGAAATTCATTTTGTGTCCAATGATTTTGTTAACTCTGTGGCTTCTATTTTACGCCCGAACCGATGAAAAAACAAGATAAACATTGAGCGTGGCTGCGGCACCTGCAATATAAAGTCCTGAGAACTTGCAGGAATTTGACAAAGTCTTTATACTAAATATGGATGAATTGTCCGGAAAAGGAAGTTGATCGTCGTCGATAAGCGCGCTCTGTCTTCAATAGTTATATCATTATTGCTCGCGTCTGTCTCGCCAATGGCAAACGCGCAGACCGTGATGCCGCTCGCCCCAAATTCAGCCGTATTCCAATTAACCCCCGGCGGGCATTTCAGCGAGCCATCCGTCGCGGTGGACCCAGATGAGCCTGCCCACGTTTGTGTGGTTTACCAAACCGTGGCGTCCGCGGCGTACTCCACAGATGCCGGAGAACACTGGAATCTGGCCCCGGGCGCTGCGGTGCACGGGTATCGCGTGTCGGGGGACGTTTCGGTTGCATACGATAACTCCGGACACGCAATCATGTCGTGCATAGCTTTCGATAAACTCGGCACCGCCGACTATTGGGGGCATGGAGCGACACGGAACGGCATCTTTGTCAAACGCTCCCTGGACGGAGGAAAGATCTGGGATGCTGGTAGCATAGCAGTCGATTCTCAGGCGACCAAGCCGGGTATCCCGTTCGAGGACAAACCTTACATAGTTGCCGACAACACTCATGGCCCGTTCGAGGGCTATCTGTACATTGGCTGGACTGAGTGGAGGCTCGCGGAGTCCGTGATTTTGTTCTCTCGCTCAACCGACGACGGTGTGACGTGGTCGAAGCCGGTTGACATAAGTGATGTCCATGGCCTTCCTCGCGACGACAACGGAGGTGTTGAGGGATTCGACGGCACCGTGTCTCCCGACGGCGTCCTCCATGTTGTCTGGACAAACGGCAACGAAATCGTGTACAAGTCCTCGAGCGACGGCGGAAAGACCTTCACTCACGAGCGTGAAATAATTGCAACGGCGCCCGCGTTCTTTAAGCCGAGCGATGTATACCGTGCGAACGGGTTTCCACAAATTGCATCCGACGGAAATGGCAGATTGTATATTACCTGGAGCGACTATCGCAACGGTGACATTGATATCTTCGAGTCCAATTCTTCCGATGAGGGCAAAACCTGGTCTTCTCCGGTCAGGGTGAACGACGATCAGGTTCACGACGGAGCGGATCAATTCTTTCAATGGCTGGCAGTGGACAATCAGACCGGAACTGTTAATGTCTTGTTCTATGATCGCCGCCGCGACCCATTTAACATCCGGGCTTCGATCGTGCTGGCGCGCTCTACTGACGGCGGAACTTCGTTTGCCAATTACCTCATGAGTGATTCCTCATTCATCCCCACAGGCGCATTCATCGGAGATTACACCGGACTTGCGGCGTTCGGCGGGAGAGTCTATGGAGCGTGGACCGAACAAGTTGCAAGCAAAACAAAAACCGAAGGCAAAAGTAAAAGAAATCACGACACTGTCGTTAAAGTCGGCGTGGCTGATTTCAACGGGATAAAGTAAGTGCCGGGAAATCGCGGCAAGAATTTCCCTTTGTAGATAGATTGAAACCGGCTTCGAAAAGGTGTCGGGACGCAAGTGGTGTTCAGCGCCTTAATGTTGTGGGCATCGGAGCTCACAGTCCATAGAAAGTTCCATATAGAATTCAATGAAGCTTTAGCTGCTTATTCGAAATTTCTGAAAATAAAAACCCGAAAAGGAGTTTGTGTGAGACTATGAGTGTAAGTCAGCTAGCGAATTCGATTGCTGAATCGCCGACACTTAAGCTGAACGAAGAAGCCAGGGTGCTGAGGGAAAAAGGCGAGGCAGTTATTCACCTCGGAGCGGGTGAACCCAAAAATAAGGCTCCATTATCCGCAATACTCGGAGCGTCAGCGAAACTAAATACCGCCGATATCAAATATACGCCTACCGACGGTATCCCTTCGTTGAAAAAGGCGATTGTCAAATACACCGAAGAAAACTACGACAGAATTGTCGCGCCGGAGAACATAATTGTCTCTGCCGGTGCTAAACAGTCGGTGTATAACATCCTTTACTCGATAATAAATCCGCAGGATGAGGTCATTATTCTCGCGCCGTACTGGGTAAGCTACCCAGAGATGGTCAAAATGGTGTACGGCGTGCCCGTGATAGTGACCCCAGAAGACGGCGGTTTCTATCCTCGCATGGAAGACGTGATGAAGGGTGTGAGTAGCTATACGAAAGCCGTAATCGTCAACAGCCCGAACAATCCTTCCGGAATCATGTACTCCGACGAATTTATAGGTCAACTCGTCGAGTTTTGCGAGAAGAAAGACATCTACGTCATCATGGACGACATATACCATAAGCTGGTATTTGACGGGAAGAAGGCGCCATCGGCGTACAAG
>JAJYGB010000484.1 GCA_021785235.1 Bacteroidota bacterium | reverse complement strand
CGCAGGGAGGACGACGATATGCGGCATACCCGGCTGGACCTTTATCAGCTCCCCTCCGCCAAATAACATGAGGCCGATGCCAACACAAAGTATACCAAAAAAAATAATAAGCGTTGCCGTATAGAAAAGCATCGCGAGAAATTTGGCCGATATTATTTTGGATCGTGATGGAGGGCGAATCAGCATGAAGCGAAGCGTGCCCGATGTGGCTTCCGAAGATACCATGTCACCGGCGACAAGCGCTATCAGAAACGGGACATGGATATAAAGTGAATTCATGACAAAAGCAGTAATAACCCATGCATTCAGGATATGCCCCGAGATGATGAAATCCGCACTTAATCCGCCCGAGAAGGCGCGGGCCATCTGAGGTTCATTAAGCTTGATTATCACTTCCAGCAGAATTACGGCGACGAGTATGACAGCGAAGCCGATGTAGGTCCGCCAACGGAGGTACGTCTTTTCAATTTCTATCGCGAAGAGACTCATGCCTCTGACGCTCCTTCCGTAATTTTCAGGAAGTAATCCTCGAGGGTACGCTTGGCTGCGAACGCCGACACGTCTATCCCAGAAGTTACAAGGAGTCTGTTCAGTTCGGCGGCCCTCCGCGAGCCGATGCGAACGTCGATGCCGTTCCCGGTGGCGACAACCTCAACCCAATCCACACTTCGTAAGATTTCCAACGCCTTGTCCACCGGCGACGCTGAAATAGTGAAGTAAGATGAGCCGTCGTTCATAAGCTCAGAGACGGCTCCCTGGGCTATCAGCAAACCGTGATTCAGTACCGCCATCCTTTGCGCCACTGCCTCGACCTCAGTAAGGAGATGCGACGACAGGAAAACCGTCGTGCCATGTTCCCGCGAGAGCCTGAGGATGAGTTCGCGGACCTCCTTCATCCCCTGAGGGTCAAGGCCGGATGTGGGCTCATCTAGTATAACGAGGTCAGGCTTAGTTAGTATCGCCTGCGCGATCCCAAGTCTCTGCTTCATACCGTGCGAGAAAGTCTTAACCTTATCTCCGGCCCTTGCCTTCAGTCCGACTATCTCAAGCGCCTCGAATATCTCATCTCGCGTCACTTTCCTCGAGAGTGAGCCGAGCAGCTCAAGGTTCTTATATGCCGAAAGGAATAAATAGAAATCAGGCTTCTCGACTATTCCACAGACCCTTGAGAGTATTTCCGCCCTGGCCCGGCGAATTTCTTTGCCGAAAAGTTTCACGCTGCCTGAAGTCGGAAGGAGGAGAGTGAGTATCATCCTGATGGTCGTGCTTTTCCCCGCGCCGTTTGGCCCGAGAAATCCGAAAATCTCTCCTGCACGAACATCCAGGTTGAGATCCTTCACGGCCCACCTGTTGCCGAACCTTTTGCTCAATCCCTCTGTCATGAGAATGGTTTCAGACATTCGTCTCCTCTGTGGCTTCTCCGGCAATTGTGATAAGCATTATCTCACCTTATCAACGAAATCGATTTCCCGTCTACTTGCTGCCACTTTCAAAGTCCACCGATTTCACTTCACTGCAAATGGCGTTGATATGTATCAGTACCTTCTGGTGCTCCGGATGAGCGGCGTAGCGTTTAACGGACTCCAGGTCATCGAAAGATGAGATCAGGGCAAAATCGAATGACCTTTCTGACTTGACCAAGTCACTTCCGAACTCGTACGCTCTTATTTCAGGTATCAATGCCGGAAGCCCGCCAAGCCCTTCCTGCAGCTTCGCGATTTGTGATTCCGTGGTTCCAGCCTTAAACTTGAAAAATATTACGTGTCGAATCATTAGTCTCACTCCAGAAAGAAAGTTTCTCTTACATCGCTCACAAGGAAGTACCCTGCAGTCAATACGGCGCCGGAACACGCGACTATTCCACAGGCTAAGACCGTCGTTGAAACGGGTGCCGCCAGTTGCATATTGCCGATATGGTTGAAGATCCAGTTCCAATCGTGAATAGCTGAATTCGAAATCAGCGGGAGTCTACGGTAAGGCGCATCGGCAATATAAACCGAGACGTTTATGAGATTATGGCCGAGCCAGTAGAGCGTTCCTATCAATGACCTGAATCCCGACTTAAGAAAAACCCAGATCGCCAGCGAAGGCAGGACAACCTGCATCAAAGAACCTCCCATGAAATATATCATTCGTCCCATGAATCCGAAGAAGAAATGTCCCCCTTCGTGAATGAAAAGATCGATAGTATCGACTACCCAGAGCACGAAAGGAATATGCGCCCTTCCCGAAAATGTCTGGTAATCCGTCGCCATGTACCATGAGAAGTAAGCCACCACAGCAAGTACGACAAGATCTACTAAAACGATCGACTTGTTCATTTCTCTTCCCTGATGTTGGAATTAAGATAAGGATGAATTCTCTTAAATCAATTGATATCAATCCTGCGGCCCTCTTCATTCGTTGCGGGCTACGCTGCAAAGCCATGCACTTCTAAGCGAGCGACTCCGCTCCATAAGGTTCAAAGCTAGCGGAGAAATCGTTTGTCCTCCTGCTTTAAGTTCGCTATTGACATTTCCCATGAAAGCTTCCTTGGTTCTGATACCCTGAATACGTTATCGTTACAGACGCCCTGTCAGAATCAACCCATTAAGACTTCGACTTCGTGTTTGCTTCCAGCACGAAACAAGGGCACTACATTACCGGCTAATATATTTCCATCGACCGATAGTCGCTTCACTCCCCTGGACACTCTGTCGGGATTGGATACGACGATCCTGTACTCCGACCCCCGGAACTCGCGCGTTACAGTAAAGCCTTCCCATTCTTTTGGGATGCATGGATCGACGATCAGACCGTCGTAACCGGGCCTGATCCCAAGTATGAACTGTGAGATTGCATAGAACACCCATGACGCGGTCCCGGAGAGCCAAGAATTCTTTGCTTCACCCGGGACGAAGGCGTCCTTGCCTGCGATCATCTGCGGATATACGTAAGGTTCCATCTTATGTAACTCACTGATGTCTTCTAAGTAACATGGCGCTATCTTCCTGTAATATTCGAATGGTTGATCACCGTTCCCCAACATTGTCTCGGCGATCATTATCCACGGGTTATTGTGGCAGAAAATCCCGGCATTTTCCTTGTAACCCTTCGGGTACGTGGAAATTTCACCGTACTCGATGAGGTATTTTGTGAATGCGGGATTGTTGAGGACAATTCCGTACTCGCAGTCCAGGCGCCGCTTAACCGACTCCAGCGTTTTCTTTGCCCTGCCGTCTTCCACACCGACTCCGGCCATGATGCACATTCCCTGCGGCTCGATGAAGATTTGTCCTTCTTCGTTCTCCTGGCTGCCGACTTTCTTTCCGTAGAAATCATATGCGCGGAGGAACCATTCGCCATCCCATCCGCTTGCGTCCAGCGCTTGCTTCATGCCTCTGATGTGTCCCGCGACTTCATCAGCTTCATTGCCTCTCTTCAGCTTTCGGAGGATTCGCTCATATTCACCGCCGTACAGAATGAACATGCCTGCGATAAAAACCGATTCTGCCGTCCCGCCTTTTCGGTTCTCCGTAGTCTGAAAAGATTCGTCCGGGTTATTCGAAAAACAATTGAGGTTCAGACAGTCGTTCCAGTCGGCGCGGCCGATCAGCGGGAGCTTGTGCGGACCAAGATTGTTCACGACGTGATAGAAGGAACGCCTGAGATGTTCGAGAAGAGGCCTGGCTTTCAAGGCGTCGTTGTCGAAGGGCACTTTCTCATCAAGAATCTCCCAGTCGCCTGTTTCCTTTATGTAAGCCGAAGTGGAGAGGATAAGCCAGAGCGGATCGTCGTTGAAATTGCCTCCGACCTCGTTATTTCCTTTCTTGGTTAGAGGCTGATATTG
>JAJYGB010000415.1 GCA_021785235.1 Bacteroidota bacterium | reverse complement strand
AAATGCCGGCCCGAAGTACTCGCGGCTTTATCTTGTCCGTCACCGGCCCGGTCTGGTACATTGTCACCGTCAGTTGCCCGGAGGTAATCATCGAGCTGGCTCCTTGAAGGATTTCCACTTCGACGGCACACACGGGTCGATACGAATTCCTCCCACTTCAGGCCTTATGCCGAGCATATATTGAGTTATGGCGTGATAAGTCCAACTCGCCGATCCGGAAAGCCATGGTATTCTGGATACTCCGTGTTTCGGACTCTCCTTCCCGTGAGTCGACTGGCAGACAACGTACGGTTCGATTTCCCTTTCCTCGGCTTTCGTGTTGTATGCCGCTGGAAGATACGCGCGAAGATACTCGTACGCACGGTTTCCGTGACCAAGAAGCGCTTCGGCCATGACGGCCCAGGCCTGCGTTTGGATGAATATGCCGGCATTCTCTTTCAGGCCGGGGTTGAAAAAAGTCGCCCGCACTATCTTGGGATCGGTCTTCGTGAAAGGCGGGTCGCAAAGCGCGAGGCCGTACTTCGACGAAAGGCGCTCTTTGACTTTCTCCATCGCGGTCTCGGCCTGCTCTTTGGTCGCGAGACCCGATATTACCGACCAGGTCTGAGGATTCAGGAAGATCTGTCCTTCCTTCGACTCCTTCGAACCGAACTTGAGCCCGTCATTGCGGTATCCTCGCATGAACCATTCACCGTCCCACGCATACCGCTTGATATTGCTGCTGAGACGCTCGATCGTGAGCTTGGCCCATGATGATTCATCCGCCCTTCGCAGAAGAAGCGCGACATCGATGTAGACCTTCAACGCGTACCGCAGCTGCATCGCTGTGAATATAGACTCACCTTTTTTCCCAAATCTAAGTGTGTCGTTCCAGTCGGCCTTCAGCCCGGTCGGGAGACCGTGGGCGCCGGTCCTCGAGAGGTTGAACTGCAGCGCGCGTTTCATGTGGCCGAAGACCGTGTCTTCGCCTTTGTCAGCGAATGGGAGGAGCTTGTGATAGAAGTCGAGGTCGCCTGTCTCGTTGACATACGCGGGGATCGCGTCGAACATCCAGAGCGCGTCGTCGGATCGATACTCCTCTTCGGCGGGAGCCATCTCCTTGCCTGGATTATGACTGAACGGAAGTATAACAGGCATCGCACCGCCCGTGGAAACCTGTCCTGTTATCATGAGCTCCAGACGCTTCTTCGCCTCAGAAGGAATAGCGTGCATCACGCCGAGAAAATCCTGCATCGTGTCGCGGTAACCGAGGCCATCGCGATCGACGCCCGAATAGACGAGGCTGGCTGAACGGGACCACGCGTATGTAACGAGCGCGTTATATATGCCCCAGGTGTTGATCGTGGCGTTCAGCTCGGGATCGGGAGTACGCGCGGAAAAAGTCTCGATTTTTTCGTGCCAAAAGAATTTTAGCTTTTCTAGCTCTTCGTCTGCTTTAGAAAGATCGCTGAATTCTCTTACCGCTTCCCTTCCCTCCTGGTCCGCGCTCCCGATCCCGGCGATGACAAGAAGTTCTTTGGACTGCCCCGGAGAAAGCGCGAACTTAACCTGCAAAGCTCCGCACGGATTATCACCGTAAGCAAGGCTGTCCGAACATTTACCGCTCGCTACGGCGACGGGATTGGCGTAAGTCCTGTACGGACCGAGGAAGGCCTCGCGGTCAGTATCGAAACCGACAACCTTCGCGCCGCATATGGCCTGATAAGTATGTCGCTCCTGGTCTTTCTCCTTGAAATTCTCCGGTTGCGATGGGACGTTTACGTTCGTGCCATGATCGATGATGCCGTCGATGACGCTCATCCGGGCGATGTATTGCACATACTGAATGTTCAACAGATCGTCAATCGCGTTCCAATTCCCCGCGTACTCTAGATAACTGAAGACGCTCATATTTCGTTTCTTCTTGGACGCATTCGTGATCCTTACCTTCCATATCTCGAACGAGCGGCCGAGTGGAACGAAGTATGTCACTTCTGATTTGATACCGCTGTATTGAGATTCGATCACTGTGTAAGCCGTGCCATGCCGGCAGATTGACTTGAACTTGCCGAGCGGTTTACCGACGGGCTGCCATGAAGCCGACCAATAGTCTCTCGCTCCATGATCGTGTATATAAATGTACCTTCCGGGCTGATCGGCCGGTATGGAATTGAATCTGAACCGAACAAATCTTCCCATGCCGCCGGACCTGTAGAAACTGTAGCCGCCGGCATTATTAGTAACGATCGCGCCGTACTCTGTGGAGCCGAGGTAGTTGCTCCACGGTTTTGGCGTGTCGGGGCGGGTAATCACGTACTCATTATTCTTGTCGTCGAATTCACCGTATTGCATATATCTTCCTCAATTAACCTGTTACACCAGCAGCTTCTCTCCGTGCGCCGATCTCGGATTTTATCCTATCCATTGCCGGCTCATCCAACTTATAGAAGAAGATAAGAAGTATTAGAGCAATTACGCCAGGGACCGCCGGTATAATACTCATCATAGATTTCAGGCCCGCCAGTACTCCTGCATTTTGCGCGATGTTCGCCTGGAACCCCGTCATGGCGAGTATCCAACCGGCAAACATCGTCCCGACCGCCCACCCCAGCTTATTAGACATGATCGATGCCGAATAGACCAGTCCGGTGGCTCGCCTTCCTGTTTTCCATTCGGAATAATCGGCCGTATCGGCGTACATTGCCCAAAGGAGCGGAGAGACAGGACCGCCTGCTAACGAGCTTAGGATCTGAAGCAAAAATATCCAGAAGAGATCGCCCGGTCGGAGGAAGAAAAAGAGCGCCGTGAAAACTATCGCGCCCGTAAACAGCGCGATCGCCGCGTTCTTTCTGCCGAGCTTTCGCGAGAACCATGGGACGAGGATGACGCCGACAAGCGAAGCAGCCTGACCCACCACGTTGAACGCTGACGCGAGCCACTCGAAGTCGTAACTGTGCAGTTTTCCGAATATCATTACCTCCTGGGTTCCAATGTAATACTTGAAATAGTGCACCGTTATGCTGAGCCTTATGCAGACAAAAAGGATCAAAAGGATCGTCACTGAGAACAGAATCACCCACGGCGTGTTCCCAACGATGTCTTTGAGATCGTTCCTGATTGAAGTCTTTTCCTTGGCAATCGGCTGTATCCGCTCGCGCGTCGATAGGAAAGTAATGACGAAAAAGACAATCGCTACTATCGCATATAAAGACATTGTCGTTTGCCACCCCTTCGCGCTGCTCCCGCCTCCGAAGTATTCCGCAAGCGGGAGCGCGGTAGCGGAAACGACTATCCCGGCAGTGTAAGCTCCGACGAATTTAAACGACGACGCGCTCGTCCTCTCATCCGGCTCGCCGCTTATGACGCCAAGCAGCGATGTGTAGGGAATATTGATGGCCGAATAAAAGAACATGAACGCGATGAAAGTCACGTATGCATAAGCCAGTTTGCCGGTAGGGGAAAAGTTAGGGGTCGAGAAGGCGAGCACCGCCGCGATCGCCAGCGGAAGCGCCATCCAGATCAAATAAGGTCTGAATTTACCCCAGCGTGTCGTTGTCCTGTCGGCGGTCATGCCTATGCCGACATCGAAGAACGCGTCGAGGACTCTCGACACAGCGGTCATTGTGCCTGCCGCCGCCGCGGCCAGCCCGAACACGTCCGTGTAAAAAAACAGAAGATAAACCATGATGGTCTGCCAGAACAAAACAGACGCAAAGTCGCCGCATCCATAACCCGTTTTCTCCCAGAACGACAACTTCCGACTTTCCGTTGTCATAACAGCTCCTTTGAATTGAGTGACTACTGCGAATTGTCTTGGGCATTCTCGTTTTTCAGCCACGACACACACGACATGAGGGT
>JAJYGB010000311.1 GCA_021785235.1 Bacteroidota bacterium | reverse complement strand
GGGGAGAATAGGGCTATGAACGAGACGGGTCCCATGACGGACGTGGCCGGGGCGCTGGAAGAGATCAAAGCCGGGCGAATGATTGTGGTGGTGGACGACGAAGATCGCGAGAACGAAGGCGATCTGGTCTTTGCCGCCGAGAAGGTGACTCCCGAGTCGATCAATTTTCTGGCGAAATACGGGCGAGGACTAATCTGCGTTGCCTTGCTTCCGGAACGCGCGGTTCAATTGCAGCTCGATATGATGGTCGACGACAACACGTCTCTGCACAACACGGCGTTCACGGTCAGCGTCGACGCGCTGGAAGGAACGACAACCGGTGTTTCCGCCGCCGACCGTGCGGCTACCGTACTTTCTCTCGTCAATCCCGGCACGCGTCCCTCGGATCTCGGCAGACCCGGCCACATCTTCCCGCTGAGGGGAATGGATGGCGGTGTGCTGAGAAGGGCGGGGCATACGGAGGCCTCGATCGACCTGGCGAGGCTCGCGGGACTTTATCCCGCCGGCGTGCTCTGCGAGATAATGAACGACGACGGCACGATGGCACGCGTGTCGCAGCTGATGGAACTCGCGAAACGCTTCGGCCTTCACATCGTCACGATCCGGGACCTCATCCAGTACAGGATGAGGCGCGAGAAGATGGTGATGAAGATCGTCGTGACAAAACTACCGACCCGCTACGGGAATTTCGATCTGCATCTCTACCAGAGCATAATCGACAAGAAAGAACACCTCGCACTTGTCAAAGGCGAAATTCGCGGCGACGTTCCGACGCTCGTGCGGGTCCACTCCGAGTGCCTCACGGGAGATGTGTTCGGTTCGGAGAGATGCGACTGCGGCGAGCAGCTGCACCGGGCGATGGCTATGGTGGAGAAGGAAGGAACCGGTGTCGTCCTCTATATGCGTCAGGAAGGAAGAGGGATCGGCCTCGTCAATAAGATTAAAGCCTATAAACTCCAGGACGACGGCCATGACACGGTTGAGGCGAACGAGAAACTCGGCTTCAAAGCCGATCTGCGCGACTACGGGATAGGTGCACAGATCCTCGTAGACCTCGGCGTGCGTGAAATGAGGTTGATGACTAATAATCCGAAAAAGATTGTCGGACTCGAGGGCTACGGCCTCAAGGTCGTTGAGCGGATACCGATCGAGATCGAGCCGAATGAGAGGAACCAGAAATATCTCGAAACCAAGCGGGATAAACTGGGGCATTTCATACTCGACCCGGAGCATGAAGTGCTTCACCGGTGATCAGGGGTTCACAGAAGAGCCTTAATCCTGAAAAATGTACGGCACGAATCACGCGAATTCATACTGATCCAATTCGGAATGACACGAATCACGACATGCGCCGGTTTAATTCGTGATATTTATGTCGATAAGAAGGACCATTGATCTTACTCATGCTTCAATTTTTCTTGGTGACAATTCTGCACGAATTTGTTATCTTTAATTAACGCCGCCCAGGCCCGGATCGCCGGGAAAGCGGTATGCCTTCGCCACAGCCGGCGAAGGCTTTTGCGTTTTTATGATACGAAACGATCCAGGAGGTTCCGATGTCAAATAACATTGTCTATTTGACAAAAGAAAAGTTGATTGAGATGGAGTCTCAGCTTAAGGAGATGAAGACTCACGGCAGGCAGGAAGCAGCGCGCAAAATCGCCGAAGCTCGCTCCCACGGCGACCTGTCTGAAAATTCCGAGTACGACGCCGCCAAGGAAGAGATGCAGATGCTCGAACTCCGCATCGCTCAGCTTGAACAGACGCTTACAAGGACCCGCGTTCTCGACCCAGCCGAGGTCAGGACAGATAAAGTATACATCTTCAGCAGGGTTCAGCTCCTTGACATGCTTTCAAATAAAAAGATCGAGTACCAGCTCGTGTCCACTGAAGAAGCGGACATTGTGAAGGGGAAGATTTCCACCGATTCGCCGATAGGCAAAAGCCTGCTCGGGAAAGTGGTGGGCGACGTCGTGAGTGTGAAAGTACCTGCAGGGATGAAGCAGTACAAGATTCTGCAAATCGGCAGGTAACACGCTGTGCCGAAGAACCTCGAGTTCAAGGCGCAGGTCGGGGAGCTCGATCGTCCCGAGAAGATGTTCCGTGAGAAGGGGGCCGTATTCCAGGGCACACTCAGGCAACGCGATACTTATTTCAACGTCGCCGCCGGAAGACTGAAGCTCAGAGAAACAGAGGGAAGGGAAGCGGAACTCATTTTTTACGAGCGGGACGAAAGTCTACCTGCAGAGATGGAAAGCAGGTATAGCATCGTTCAGGTCCCGGATATTTCACTGAAGGAGTTCCTCGCGAAGGCGCTGGGGATAAGGACGGTAGTCGAAAAGGAAAGAAGGCTGCTCCTCCTGAAGAACGCGAGGATACATCTGGACGATGTCAAAGGGCTTGGCACATTCATCGAGTTTGAAGTCGTCTCCGGCGGAGACACTTCGGGGACCGCAGATGACGAGGCGGATGCTGCACTTCTGGAAAAACTGAAAGGTTACGCGGAAGCTTTTGTCCGGAAAGAAATCAACGAGTCTTACAGCGACCTGATGATGAGAGCCTAGCCGGAACCGGGAATGGCTGGGCTGGAAAACAGAATACGGAAATTAATCGAAAAGTTCACGAAGAGAACTCTCAAAGCGCACCGGGAGCGCCGCTGACTACGCGCTGGTGAGTGTGGGGGGAGTTGTGACCTCGTCCGCAGGTCCGCGAACAAATTCGCTGATTGCATTCCTCACTTCTTCAAACGTCTCCAGTCTAACAAGCAACGACCTCAGGGCGGAACCGTTCCTGATACCGTGAAAATATCCGTGGTAATATTTTCTGAATTCCATCACACCGCGGTGTTCTCCTTTGATCTCTATCTCCATTTCAAGATGACGCAAGCAGGTGGCAGCGCGTTCATCGAGGGTCGGGGCGGAAGGGAGCGCCCCATCTTTTATCAGCGCTTTGATGTCTCTGAAAATCCACGGATTGGTTATAGCGCCCCTGGCAACCATCACGCCGTCGCATTTCGTGTACTCGAACATGTCGAGCGCGTCCTGCGCTGCCTTGATGTCGCCGTTACCGATGACCGGGAGCTCCGATGTTTCTTTCACGCGCTTTATCCAGTCCCAGTTCGCTTCACCGTCGTGGTGCTGTGCTCTCGTCCGTGCGTGTATCGTAAGGGCGGCGAGTTCCTCGTCCGCGCATATCTTGGCAACTTCGAAGATCGTGATGGAGTTTGAATCCCAGCCGAGCCGCGTCTTAAGGCTGACGGGGATCGACACCGCGGTCTTCACGGCATGTACGATCGCCCTCATCTGGACGAGATCTTTCAGGAGACCCGCGCCCGCACCGCGCTGAGCGACTTTCGGCACCCAGCACCCGGCATTGATATCGATGAAGTCCGGCCCCGCATCCTCAGCCATCTTTGCGGCTTCCGACATCACGCTCGGATCGCCGCCGAATATCTGAATTCCGACCGGCCTCTCCCTGTCGTTCGTGATGAGCTTTTGCAGGCTCTTCCTTGCCGAACGGATCAGCCCTTCGGAGCTTATGAACTCGGTGTAAACAATATCTGCACCGAACTCCTTGCAGATCAGACGGAATCCGAGATCGGTCACGTCTTCCATCGGTGCCAGAGCGACCGGGTTTTCCAGCTCGTATTTGCCGAGTTTAATCTTCATGTTTCAATTTCGCCAGAGAAAGGGGACAAAAGCAAAGTTCTTGGTTTATGGCTGTGTACACTGGCCAATCCTTATATTCGATTGGCCGTAAGTCCCGTGGTGCCGCTATTCCCATATCCCATGAATCCATTACCCTATCATCCCGTCATTCCACCCGTCACGTGAAGGC
>JAJYGB010000309.1:2044-3842 GCA_021785235.1 Bacteroidota bacterium | reverse complement strand
CATCACCCGAACAGTTCCGTGTTCAGAGATTACAGGGCTTCCGATGGTCCGCAGCTGATCAGGCCATCCGGCATAACATACCAGCTTTGGGAAGCACTGATGTTAATGAGACGGGCGAACGGAGGCGACCCCGTTGCGCAGGAAGAACTTGGCTTCAGGTATTTTCTCGGGAAGGGTTTCCCAGCTGACACGGCAAAGGCCGCGTACTGGATCGAGAAGGCCGCTGACCAAAACATGCCGATCGCTCAATACAACATGGGAGTATTCCTGAATAACGGATGGGGGATACCATGGAATCCATTCAAGGCGTACGAAAGATTCAAGTCAGCGGCAGAAGACAGTCTTCCTGAAGGCGAGTTTGCGTTCGGGTTATTTTATACGGACAACTTAGTCGTTCATAGGGATTTGGAAACGGCGTACAAATGGCTTAAGCTCGCTGAAGATGCGAAATACGAACCGGCCAAGAAAATCATCGATGAGTTTATAAAAAGAGGGTTGCTCGCTCACACCGACAGCTCACGAACGAAAGACGCCAAGCGCGATTCTTCCCTGGGAGTATCAAACCAGCCGATCGAGCCGCTCTATCTTGATTACGGGCCGGATACATCTTCGAACGTGAGTGATCTGACTCTTTTAAACGAAGCTTACAAGGAGGGCAGCGCGAAGTTTAGGAAGGCGCTCGGCGTCACGAATTTATTTGAGAAGGGGGCCGAAAACGACACTACTGCAATCGGCGTGATCGAGGCGGCGGCATCCGTCGGAAGTCCGGAAGCTTTGGCCGTGCTCGGACGCTGTTACGAGAAGGGCACCGGAGTTCCTCGCGACAGGATATTGGCCGCCGAGCAATATTTGCGCGCGGCTCGCATGGATTCGCGTCATGGCCTCGCTCTGCTGTTGCGGCTCGTCAGAGAGAAAGGGTTCATCAAGAAAGTTGCGGAGCGGACTAAGGCTGGAGATTACGACGCGGCGTTCGTCTGGGCCGGCCTGACCGAGCTCGGATTGGATCACCAGTTGCTCGACGATCAGGCTTTCCACCTCCTTCTGACGGCGGCGGATCACGACAATATTCCATCGCTGATCGAGCTTGGGCGATGCTACTATACAGGACAGTGGACTCCGCGTAATCCGGCCCTCGGCGCTCGATGCTGGGAGCGTGCCGCCGAAGACGGCAGCAGAGACGCGGAGATAAGACTCGCCGCGGCGGCAGTAATATCGGACAGTGCGGCATCTGACGCAGCTCTGGCGGACACGATCGAGATATTATCTGACGGGGTTGGTGACGGTTCAATGATCGCGCAGCTCGCGCTGGGGTTCTGTTACGAGCATGGTGTCGGCGTTCGGCGGGACACGCCGATGGCCGTTAAGCTTTATAGAGATTGCGCTCAACGCGGAAGCGAAAGCGCTTACAACGCGCTCCTTGCAATGTACAACAAGCTCAGGCCGAAAGAGAAGATATTCGACGTCAGTAACGGGTAGCATGTCAAACTTGCGGCAAACATGGAGACGATCTAAAATGCCTTCCTAATTTCTTAAATACCCTTCTTCATCCTCGAATTCAGATTCCACGCGGTCATGATATCAGCACTAACGTTCTTTCACAGGTTGGGTAATTTCCTTCATACAAACAGGCCTAGCCGGCGGTGGGCATGAACGGCTAAGGAAGCTTGCCTGTTCGAACAGCGCCAGAAGAGATTTTGCTTCGTCAAAACGGTAGCGTGGCCTTACATAATATCAAACAAGGAGTGAGACTTGAAGCCAAATCGGTCCAAGGTTCCATGCTCATCCCATCTGTCCTTTC
>JAJYGB010000309.1:0-2034 GCA_021785235.1 Bacteroidota bacterium | reverse complement strand
TAGAAATCGTATCCGAGCGAGAAGTAATATCTGGGCGGGGAGAAGCTTTGCATATTAAACGCCCAAGCGACATCGAGCCGAAGGAGAAAGTAGAGGATAACCATTCTAACTCCAACGCCCGTTCCTACCAGCAGGTCCCTCGTCTTGAGTCTTCCGCCATTATCGTAGTCGAAGGGCTGAAACTTCACATACCTGTTGTTCCAGTCCCACCCCCACGCCGAGCCGACATCAACAAATGTGGTCCCGAAGAAAGTCTGGAAGAGCGGCAACGGTCCGGCGGACAGAAACCCAAACATCGGAAACCTGAGTTCCATGTTCAGCAACGCGAAGTTATTCCCGAATTTGGCGTTGTAGTCGTAGCCGCGCATCGGGACGACCGGCGTCAGGAATTCGAGATCTTCCGCGTTCCGTACCGGTATGAAATCGCCGTTAAACCTGACATTTATCCAGTTCTCCGTCCCGCCTATGAAAAACTTTTGCGGGCTTGAGCCGATTGAAGTCCCCGCGAATACTCTCCATACAAAGGTGTAGAAGTTGCTTGAGAGCCGCACATAGCTGCGGTAGTCAACCGTCCCTGTGAGAAAGTCGATCCCCTGCGATCCGGTTTTGGGGGTTCCGTAAAGCGATAGGATGTATCTCGAACCATGTATCGGCGCGATGTAGCCGAAGAAAGAATTATGGTGTACATATTTGAGCGTCGGTACGATCAGGTTCCTTTCCTGGTTAGGCTCGTAATTTTCCATGAGATTTTCCCGCGTCAGGCTCATCCAGCTTAGCCCAGCTTCGAGCCTGTTGAAGCGGTCGAATGGATACTCGGCGCTAAGAGATACGGATGAGGTTTGGAATCTATAAAGGTCGTAGTATCCCGTGTATTGCGACGACAGGTAGAGGAAATGGGCGAAGTGCGAGCCCACGATCGAATAATTGATTCGCGAGGGGAGGTAGGTATACGCGAACGCGTAGTCGCTGTTCTTCAGATCAACTACAAGATCGGTTAGGAGAAATATCTGGTGATTGCCGAGCATGTCGCTGAAAGCCATCACCGTGCTTCCCTGGACGCCAAAGAGCGAATTATAGCCTGCATTACCGTAGATAATGTCCGGCGAGAAACTGACCTTGTATTTCTGTGCGACGAAATTCCCGGTGCTGTCGACATTGTCCTTCACATTGAAATTCTCGTTGAAGTTCGGCGCTTCAAATAAGCTGTCGATGGCAGGCCGCCTCCCGCCGAAAACGTAATTGCTAAGATCGACCTGAATATCTTTTCCGTACAATTCCCTGACTTTAGTTGAGTCTGTGACTTGAGCAGAATCGAGTGCCACCCCGGCGTGCAGCGGTTTCCGTGCTCGACTCCTTGCCTGATCGCGCTCGGCGACCTGCCCCTTCATAAATACAGTCAGCGGCACCTCTTCGTCGTTGAGAAGGTGTTCGCCCGGAGATCTCAAGACAAAGATATCGAATCCTCCGTTCTCGAGAGTGGAAAAAGCCAGCCTGGATCCATCGCTGGAAATCGAAAACTGCGTAATCCCGCTTAAAGAATTCGTAGCGGGTAGAGCTCTGCCCGTCTCAAAATTCAGATCATAGATGTTGGTGATACCGCTTTTATCGGAGATATAGTAGAGATGCTTCCCATCGGGGGCGGCGACCGGATATGATTCTTCCGTAGAATCAGATTTTGAAACCCGACTTATGATGCCCGATGCAACGGATATTGAATAAATGCTGCTTCGGTTGAAATTATGATTCCACATCCTGAACTCTTTCCCCGTTTGTCGCTTGTCCAGATATGGACCGCGGTCGCTGGCAAAGTAAATCGTTTTCCCATCGGGCGACCAGCTCGGGTCGGTCTCCGAGAAGATGTCGTCCGTAAGGTTGACTCCATATTTGTTAGATATGTCATATACATAGACGTCAGACTGCGGTCCTTTCTGGCCGATGAATGCCAGCCTTTCGCCGCCCGGCGACCAGGTAACTGAGAAAACCCCGGCAAGGTCCGGGAATTCGACCTTCTCCATTCTGTCAGTTTGAACGTCT
>JAJYGB010000437.1:2386-3857 GCA_021785235.1 Bacteroidota bacterium | reverse complement strand
TCGCTTACGCGAACGCTCTTTATGAACGCGGATATTGTATTGTAATGTTCTTCGCCCGTCCTGTCATACCTGTAGTGCCTGATCTGGTAAGCTTCGCGGACAGTCTCAAGAGTCAACCGAAGCGGGTGCTGCTTGCCGGCAAGATCGATTGCGACTTCAAGCGCGTTGAGCATTACTCTCGCGTCTCCGCCGCTGAGGCTTACCATTTCTTCTTCCGCGTCGGACGAGATGATCTCTTCCTCCTTTTCATCACCGCGCATCTTTGCGATTACTTCGTCATGTGAGATCGCCTGTCTCAGGATCTCCTTCAGGTCATCTTCGCCAAGCGTTTCGAGTACATATACCTGGCTGCGCGATAGAAGCGGGGATATGACTTCGAAGGAGGGATTTTCAGTCGTCGCGCCGATAAGTATCACCGACCCGTTCTCGACGCTTTCAAGGAGCGCGTCTTGTTGCGCCTTGTTGAAGCGGTGAATTTCGTCGATAAAAAGTATGGTTTGGCGTCCGACTTCGAGCGAGTTTCGCGCCGTGGATATAATCTCGCGCAATTCCTGAACTCCGGAAGAGACCGCATTGATCTGGTAGAAGTCCGCCTGCAATCTCGATGCGACTAGACGCGCGAGTGTCGTCTTGCCGGTGCCTGGAGGTCCCCAGAGAATCATCGACCGAATATTGCCGCCATCGATCATTTTCTTGAGTGTTCCGCTCTCCCCGACAAGATGCTTCTGCCCGACGAAGTCCTCGAATTTCTGTGGACGAATTCTTTCGGCAAGAGGAATTGCTGACTTTGGGGGGGAGAATAAGCCCGATGATGCGCGGTTCAATTCGCGCGGGTCACTTCGGCTCGACTTTGATGACTTTTTCACCATTCCTGTGCATAAAATACTTCTCCCGGGCTATACGTTCAATTTCCTTGTCGCTGGTTTGCAGTTTTGTGATTTCCGTCTGCATCGACGCGTTCTGCTTCTGGAGCAGTTCGATGCGGTTTTCCAGCGACGCCTTTTCGCCGGCGAGGCGAAGCCTCTGGATGAGCCCCTTCTGATCAAACAGCATGTAGACAAGCCCCAGGGAAATTATGAGGAGGATAATCGCGTTCTTGCGCGAGAGCTCCTTCAGAAATTTCCTGAAGTTGAAAAGCTTCATTTTCCCTTGATACTCAGTTCTATGATTTTTCCGATGAGGTCCTTGAAGCTGATTCCCGCCGCCGCGGCAGCCTTCGGGACGAGACTTGTTTCCGTCATCCCCGGTATGGTGTTCACTTCGAGACAATAGGGAGTTCCATCTGCGCCGATTCTGAAATCGACTCTGCCGAATGTCTTGCAACCCAGTGACGCGAATGTCTTTACCGACATCTCCTGCAGCTTCAGCGCGAAAGACTTTTCAATGGGCGCGGGGACGAGATAATCGGTCATACCCTTCGTGTATTTGTGGTGATAATCGTAGAATCCGCCGTGGGGCCTGATCTCTATTA
>JAJYGB010000437.1:0-2376 GCA_021785235.1 Bacteroidota bacterium | reverse complement strand
CAACGGTGAGCTCCGCTCCCTTTATGAACTTCTCAACGAGGACGACGTCCGAGAATTTTTCTGCCTCGTCAAGCGCGGCGTCAAGTTCCTTTTCAGCGTTGACGATCGAAATGGCAACGGATGATCCCTGATCGTTCGGCTTCACGACGCTTGGATAGCCGAGCTTGGCTATTTCCTGTTTCACCGAATCCGGACGGCGCCTGGAGTTAACCTTATAGTCGTACCAATCGGCGGTCGGTGTGCCATGGTGCACGAAGAGCTTCTTGGACATCACCTTGTCCATCGCGATCGCGCTTGCCATGACGCCGGAGCCGGTGTAGGGGACTTCCCGCAATTCGAGCAGCGATTGCACGATCCCATCTTCTCCCCATTTCCCGTGGAGAATAATGAACGCGAGGCCGACATCGTCGAAGAGTTTTGATTCGACCGTTGCCAGGTAATTCTTGTGAGAAAGCCTGCTCAAAAATTCCGTCGTGGGCGGGTTTGCGCCAACAGCCTGAGACAGTAATTCTAGTTCGGAAATCTGATCGGGGCCGAGCGATGGATCAATTGCCACCACGTCGTGTCCCAGTTCGCGGAGCGCGTTTATGACTCCTCTGCCGGAAGATATCGAAACCAATCGTTCCGGCGAGCTGCCACCCAACAGGACAGCAATTTTCACTAATACTCCTGAATTTTTAGTAAAATATCGAACTGCCGTCAAAATTCAAACGTTATGCGTATCTATTTTTCGGCGCGTTTTGCGTGGCATAACCCGTCAAGTCCGATGACCGGCAACCTTGCTCACGGCTTAATGAATTGTAAAACTGAATCGTGGGGGGAGTTACTCCCCGACGCGGGCTTTTAAGTCTTTGAGATCTTTCTTTTGAGGCGAATTGGCCCACTTTTGTGTTTCATTTTTCCATGGATTGCTTATTCCTCTTCTCAAAACTAAATTATTGACGAATTTACACTCAATAGTGACAAATTGGCGCAAATGGATATCCAAGATAGATCAGTTCAAGAATTTTCGGGCCGACGAGTTTACGTGGAGACGTACGGTTGTCAAATGAACCTCGCCGACACTGAAATTGTGCTCGGTATTTTGAACAAGAGCGGTTACTCCCCCACGCAGGCTATAGATGAGGCGGACGTCGTGCTGTTGAACACCTGCAGCGTTCGCGAGCATGCGGAGGAGAAAATCCACCAAAGGCTCAACGTTATCAGGAAACAGATGGCTGAAAAGCCTGAGCTCGTCGTCGGTGTGCTCGGCTGCATGGCGGAGCGTCTGCGTTCAAGTCTGATGCAAAGGCACAACGTGGACATTGTGGTCGGGCCCGATGAATACCGGAAGCTTCCAGACCTTGTCGACGGCGCCTTTACCGGCTCGCAGGGAATAGGGGTTCGTCTTTCGAGAACCGAAACTTATGACGATGTTACGCCTTTCAGAAGCGAAGGAATCTCCGCGTGGATTTCAGTAATGCGCGGGTGCGACAAGTTTTGTACGTTCTGCATCGTTCCCTTCACGCGAGGACGGGAGCGGAGCCGCACGCTTACAAGTGTTGTCGCCGAAGTGGAACAGCTTGTGAAGCAGGGCTTCCGTGAGATTACTCTCCTCGGTCAGAATGTAAACTCATATATAGATAGCGGCCATGACTTCGCGGACTTGCTTTCCGCCGTGGCCGACGTCGATCCGGGCCTTCGTGTCCGCTTTACGACGTCCCATCCTCAGGATTTGTCGGACAAGCTGATTGACTCGATAGCGGCTCACGATAATCTGTGCAACTATATACATCTCCCGGTCCAGTCGGGATCGACCAGGGTTCTTGAAGCGATGAACCGGACCTACACGAGAGAGCACTATCTCGCCCTCGTAAGTAAAATCAGGTCGCGGATCCCTGGTGTCGCGCTATCCACGGACATAATATCAGGATTTCCAACCGAGACTGAAGGCGAGCACAAGGAGACATTGAGTCTGATGGAAGAAGTCAGATATGACGGTGCCTACATGTTCAAGTATTCGCCCCGCGAGGGCACGCCGGCGTACAGGCTTGGCGATGACATTCCGGAAGAAGTGAAGGCCCGCCGTCTCAGCGAAATAATCTCCCTTCAGCAGAAGATCTCCGGCGAGGTGAATCAATCGCTGGTCGGGAATACTATGAATGTAATGGTTGACGGGCCGAGCAAGAAGTCTGAACTTCAAATGAGTGGTCGTACGGACACGAATAAGACAGCCGTTTTCCAGGCGGGGCAATACAAGCCTGGCGATTTAGTTTCGGTGAAAATCGAAAGGGCGACTTCGGCGACACTGTTCGGACAAGTCGTTGGTGGCCTCAACTGATATGAGAACGTATACGAGGTTCATTGTGATCGCGAGTTTTTCATGCGCCCTTTTGG
>JAJYGB010000372.1 GCA_021785235.1 Bacteroidota bacterium | reverse complement strand
ACATAACTGGTCAGTTTCTGTCCTGTGCTGCTCCTGCCGAGCGAGCGCATGAATATCCGCAGGTCCGAAAACTTCGGGATTACCTTCTCGATTCCGGTGACTATGACGTGGACTTTGACTGCAGATGTGGAGAGACGTGCGTTGCCTTCGTTCTCTACTATGACCGAGTCTCCCGTCTCAGCTATGAGGAAATTAGCACCTGAAATCCCCATATCCGCCGATAGAAATTTTGCTCGCAGGACCCGCCTCGCTTCGCCGGTGAGAAAGGCGGGATCGTTGTTGAGCTCCGTGCCGATCTTCCTGTGGAATAGCTCTGAGATTTCCGTCCTCGATTTGTGGATCGCGGGAGTCGTTATGTGAGAGGGCGTTTCGCCGGCAAGCTGGACTATGTATTCGCCGAGATCGGTCTCGATGGTTTCGATTCCGTATTTGGTCAGGAAGGGAACGAGTCCAATTTCCTCCGTAACCATCGACTTCGACTTGACGATGGTCTTGACGTTGTGTCCCTTTGCGACATCGAGTATGTAAGCGTTCGCCTTTTCCGGAGTCTGCGCGTAAAAAATCGTGCATCCGCTCTTGTGAGCTTTATCTTCGAATTCCGAAAGGAGATCGTTAAGACGCGAGATTGACTCCAGCTTGATTTTCTTACCTTCGTCCCGCAGGAAATTGAAATCGACCTCTTCGAACGAATGAGCGCGTTTGTCTACAGCTTGCAGGGTTGCTTTGCTCAGGTTGTAGCGGAGCTGCGCGTTTCCGATTTCCCTCTTGTATAATTTCTTGAACTTCAGCGAGTTTAATTCCATTTATTTCCTACTTCTCCGAAATGCTTTCCGCCATGATTTCCGCTATGTGCGCGAATCGCTTGACGGCGCCGTTCCTGCTGGCACGGCCCTGCAGATGCATCAGACAGCTCGAGTCTCCGGAGATCAATATGTCCGCACCCGTTTGCTCGAAGTTCTTCAGCTTTTCGTCGGCCATCGCCACGGAAATCTCCGGGAACTTGACCGAGAACGTTCCGCCGAACCCGCAACAGACGTCACTGTGAGGAAGCTCGACAAGTTTCAACCCTTCTATCCTTGCGAGGATGGCGCGCGGTCCTCCTTTTATGCCGAGCTCACGGAGGCCGTGACATGAATCATGGTATGATACTTTCGCGTTCAGTTTCCCTTTGAACTTCTCGACACCGATGATCTTGTCGATGAACTCGGAGAACTCGAAAACGCGTTTGCCGAGATCCTCGGATATCCGTTCAAACGCCGGATCGTCCGCGAGAAGTCCCGGATAAAAATTCCGAATCATCGCCACGCATGAGCCGGACGGCCCGACGATGTAATCGCGTTTAAAGTCAAAATCGATCTTGCCGTCCACTGTCCTGTTGATGAGTGCGTTTACTTCATGCATGGCCATCAGCCTGGCATCGTCGAAATATCCGGTATTATATGCAGGCTGACCGCAACAGGTCTGCTTCTCGGGGAAAACGACTTCGCATCCGAGGTGGCTCAAAACCTTCAACGAGCTCACCGCGACATTGGGGAAGAGTTGGTCTATGTAGCAAGGTACGAATAGGTAAACGCGCATTAGAATAGGAAAATATAAGCCGGCTCTCAAATAAATTCAATTTGACGGGATTGTCGGGCCGTTGCCAATATGGCGTTTTTTGGTAAGCAACTGTCATTTCTGCAGAGTTTACATTCATTCGGGGGTGCCAAAATGTGGCAGAATCGCGGTTTACGTGCGGCATAAGGCTTGCAGAATTGCTTAGCAAAGCAACAAATAATACTCAGTAAAGGAGAGATATGAGATGGCAAAAATAATTGGAATCGACCTTGGCACGACGAACTCGTGCGTAGCGGTGATGGAAGGAAATACGCCCACCGTGATAGCGAATGCGGAGGGGGTGAGGACGACACCTTCCGTGGTCGCCCAATCGAAGACGGGCGAATGGCTCGTCGGTGCGCCGGCAAAACGCCAGGCGATAACGAATCCACAGAACACAGTCTTTTCAATCAAGCGATTTATGGGACGGTTCTTCAACGAAGTGACGGAGGAAATGTCGCGCGTGCCTTATAAAGTTGTGGCAGGTACGAACAACAGCGCGCGCGTGGAGATCGGCGGGAGACAATATTCTCCGCCCGAGATCAGCGCGATGATACTTCAGAAAATGAAGCAGACCGCTGAGGATTTTCTCGGCGAGAAGATTACTGAAGCGGTTGTTACCGTTCCTGCATATTTCAACGACGCCCAGCGCCAAGCCACGAAAGAAGCCGGTGAGATCGCCGGTTTGAACGTCCGGAGAATCATAAACGAACCGACAGCGGCCGCGCTCGCCTACGGTCTCGATAAGAAGAACAAGAATATCAAGGTTGCGGTTTATGACCTTGGCGGTGGAACGTTCGATATTTCAATCCTTGAGCTCGGTGAGGGCGTCTTCGAAGTGAAATCCACAAACGGCGACACGCACCTCGGAGGCGACGATTTCGACATGAAGGTCATGGATTATATCGCGGACGAATTTTACAAACTCGAGAAGATCGATCTGCGCAAGGATCCGATGGCGCTCCAGCGACTGAAGGAAGCTGCCGAGAAGGCGAAGATGGAACTCTCTTCTCAGCTTCAGACGGAGGTAAATCTCCCGTTCATTACGGCGACCGCTGACGGTCCGAAGCACCTTAACCTGACACTGACGCGCGCGAAACTGGAACAACTGGTGGACGACCTGGTCCAGCGTACCGTCCTGCCGGTGAAGAAGGCGCTTGAGGACGCGAAGCTGACCCCGTCGGAGATCGAGGAAGTAATTCTGGTCGGCGGCATGACAAGAATGCCGAAGGTCCAGGAGACGGTGAAGAACTTTTTCAACCGTGAGCCTCACAAGGGAGTGAACCCGGACGAAGTCGTCGCGGTCGGTGCAAGCATACAGGGCGCGGTACTTACAGGAGATATCAAGGATGTTCTGCTTCTCGATGTTACGCCTCTTTCGCTCGGCATTGAGACTCTGGGCGGAGTAATGACCCCACTGATCCCAGCGAACACAACCATACCGACGCGCAAGAGCGAAGTGTTCTCGACAGCTGCCGACAGCCAGACGTCCGTAGAGATACACGTCCTCCAGGGTGAACGCCCAATGGCGCTTGACAACAGAACTCTCGGGAGGTTTATACTCGACGGGCTGCCCCCCGCGCCGAGAGGTATACCGCAAATAGAAGTAACGTTCGACATTGACGCGAACGGCCTGCTCCACGTCGCCGCGAAGGACAAAGCGACCAGCAAAGAACAGAGCATACGCATTACTTCTTCTAGCGGCCTTAGCCGTGAAGAGATCGAGAAAATGAAGAAGTCGGCTGAGGAACACGCCGCAGATGACAAGGCCAAGCGGGACGAAGTCGAGACACGCAACCAGGCCGACAACCTGGTTTTCCAGAGCAAGAAGCAGCTGCAGGAATTCGGAGACAAGATCCCTGCTGATAAAAAGAAGCCTCTGGAAGATGCTATACAGAAGCTCGAAGCGTCCGCGAAGACCGCTCCGATAGCGCAATTGAAATCGGATATCGAAGCGCTGAACAAGGTCTGGAGCGAAGCGGCTACCTACATGTATCAGCAACAGGCTCAGGCGGCACAGCAACAGCCCGGAGCCGAGCAGCAGGGCCAGCAGCAACAGGGCCAGGCCGAGCCGAAGGCGAATACGGCAGAGAACGCTGATTACGAGATAATCGACGATAAGGACAAGAAGTAAGAAACCAGAAGCGAGAAGCAAGATATAAGAAGCAAGAAATGGCCGCCCCACCGGGATCGGGGCGGCATTTTCTCGAGAGACCCTGAGGAGGAAACGACGATAGCCCGATAAGCATTGAGGCCTTCGCGG
>JAJYGB010000047.1 GCA_021785235.1 Bacteroidota bacterium | reverse complement strand
ACTTCTCACTCGGAGGCGATTTCTAGTCTAGTCCTGGGCCTGCTTATATTTCTGGCTTTGCCGGTCGTTCCTGTCTTCTCGCAGTCCCTCTTCCTCGGAGGCGGCTATACACAGGGCAACAGGGCGGCCGCGATGTCCGCCTACGTGGCCGATCCTGACTACGCACACTCCGTTCTGCTGAATCCCGCTAAGCTTGGATATGCCGCCAATATGTACGTGGCAGGCGATTATGAATATTTCTCGCGCGGGACCGGGGAGTTGTTTCTTCCCAACTCACCTCCTGACTTTATTTCAAACGGCAATCTGACGGCACTGGACGCGTCTCTGGCAGTTCCATTCGGACCAGTGGGCATAGGCGCTGCGTTCAATGCATTCGATCTGGGGGGGTGGAGAACTACCGTGTCCGGGCTCGGTGCGGCGGTGAGGCTGCCGTTAGGTCTCTCAGTGGGCGTTACCGGGAAGTATCTTACCGTTGCCAAAATAGCCGCCATACCGGGCGGGTTCGATAATTACCGGCTCGGGAAGTTTACCTTTGATGTCGGAGCGATGAGTCACACAACGCTTGCGGACAACACGTTCTTCAGGGCGATTTTTTCCTCCGGGGTTGTCTTCACAAATCTCTTGTCGCAGGGGACCTGGAGCGCTGATCGGCCCCTGGCGTCCGGGCAGAGCCCGGATGTACGTGTCCCGCAAACGTTCGGATGCGGGATAGCCTACACTTTCGCCTCAAATTATCGCCTGGCCGATTTCGAGCTCTTCAGAGTAACCGGCGCGATCGACTACTCGCACACGCTCGGCAACTCTACCCCGTTAGACTATTTCATTATGCAGCGCGATCAATACAGGGTGGGGCTCGAGACTATGGCGCTGGGAGTTCTCGCGGTGAGATTGGGCTACACTCTGAAGACACCGGTAATAGCGGGGGTGGATCCGCAGAACGACCTGTATGTTTCACGAATGGGTACTGGCTTCTCCTATGGTTTCTCTCTGAGGTTTCCCGTGAAGCTTGTGTTGCCCTCGCTACCGGTCGCTTCTCTTGAGATTTCATACGCGAAGAACCCCGAGTGGAGTTCAGGTATGTACCACGATCTTTTCGGAGCGGTATTCGAAATCCTTCTGTAGTGAACCTCGCACAAGCATCCTCGCGTTATTCTATTATTTTACAATTCCGATCTTATTCGAGCATACCAATTGGAAAGAACCGCATCCTCTCATAAATTATTACGTATGAACAACTCAGAAATATTTCCGATCCTGAAGTCGGGGAGCAAAGAAGCGGCTGAACGCTTGAAGCGAATAATGAGTAGAAGCCTCACGCTCGATACAGACCTGATGGCGAAGGTGACTTCGATAGTCAATGCGGTACGGTCGGAGGGGGATGCGGCTCTTCTCAGGTTTACTCAGGAGTTCGATGGTGTCCGGTTGTCCCGGATCAAGGTGTCAGCGGAAGAAATTGAAAAGGCCAGGGCCGGCGTCAGCGAGAAGATTCTGGAGATTATCTCTGAGGCGGCCGCCAATGTGAGAACATTTCACGAGAGGCAGAAACAAAACTCCTGGATGGTTTACGGGGACGACGGCACTGTGCTAGGGCAGCGGGTGATTCCGCTCGAGCGCGTCGCCCTCTATGTGCCGGGCGGAACCGCGGCATATCCGTCAACCGTGATAATGAATGCCGTTCCGGCCCAGGTTGCGGGGGTAAAGGAAATACATGTCCTAACCCCTCCGAACCGCGACGGGGAAGTGAACCGCATCGTTCTCGCGGCCTGCAGCGTTTTGGGGATCGGTAATGTCTATGCCGTCGGAGGGGCGCAGGGCATTGCGGCGGCGGCCTACGGCACCGAATCGGTGCGTAGGGTCGATAAAATCGTCGGTCCCGGGAATATATACGTAGCCGCGGCAAAGAAGATAGTATTCGGCGACGTCGACATTGACATGATCGCGGGGCCGAGCGAGGTCGTCGTGATGGCTGATTCCACGGCCGATCCGGCTAATGTCGCGGCCGACCTTCTCGCGCAGGCGGAACACGATAAGAATGCGGCGGCAGTCCTCGTGACCACCGATATTAGCCTGGCAAGGAAAGTCCGCCGGAAGATCGGTATGTTCCTTGAGGGGCTCACACGAAAAAAGATAGCCTCCGATTCGCTCGTGAGGAACGGGGCGGCATTTGTGGTCGATAGTATTCCAGCGGCAGTGGCGCTCGTGAACGACATCGCCCCCGAGCATCTGGAAATCATCGCAGAACCTGCCTGGGAGATACTTGGGCAAATAAGGAACGCAGGTGCGGTCTTCATAGGTGACTACTCGCCTGAGCCGGTCGGCGACTATTTCGCGGGCCCGAGCCATGTCCTCCCGACTGGAGGGACGGCCAGATTCTCATCCGTGCTGAGCGTCGATTCGTTCGTGAAGCGGTCCAGCGTGATACACTACTCCAAAAAGGCGTTCGACCGCGACTCACGTAAGATCGATATCTTTGCCCAGAACGAGGGGCTGACAGCTCATGCACTCTCAATTAACGTTAGGGAAAACCGTGGACGTAAAAGATAATTTCAGGGAAAGCGTGCTAGAGCTTTCGCCGTACAACGTGTCGGGTCACCCGGCGAAGATAAAACTCAACCAGAACGAGAGCCCCTTCGATATTCCCGCAGACCTGAAGAAGGAAATCATCGACGAATTCATCCGAATCAATTGGAACAGGTATCCGGAGGTCTTCTCGACCGTCCTCCCCAAACGTTTCGCTGAGATGTACGGCATTCCGGCAAAATCGTTCATCGTGGCCAATGGTTCCAACGAACTTATATACACCGTCGCGATGGCCGTCGTGAAAGAAGGAACGGAAGTACTGATTCCCCAGCCGACCTTCTACCTCTTCGAAAAAGTTGTAAGGATACTCGGGGGGAATGTCTCCAAAGTGTACGCGGATAGCGGGTTGAATTTCGACGAGGCAACGATTCTCGCGTCGGCGCGGGCCATGAAATCAGGCCTTATCATCATCGGGTCGCCCAACAACCCGACCGGCAAATCCGTTACTGTGAGTTTCATCTCCAAACTGCTGAAGTCGACGAACGCCATCGTCCTCATCGACGAGGCATACATAGAATTCTCACCGAATGAGAGTGTCATTGGACTGACCGGGGTCCACAAGAACCTGGTCATCCTCAGGACGTTCTCGAAGGCTTTCAGCCTTGCCGGGCTGAGGATCGGTTATCTGGTCGCTCATCCCGACACCACTTCGGAGATATTGAAGGTGAAAATACCCTTCACCGTAAATCCGCTTTCGGAATTCACGGCGGTAAAGCTTCTGGAGCACCGCGGTCTGTTCACGGAACGAATCGATTTTCTCAAGCGGCAGATGTCGAAAATGATGGAAGAGTTGAGGAAGCTGGAAGGTGTGAAGGTTATCGACTCCGACGCTAATTTCTTCCTCTTCGCGACCCCTCAACCGGCGACAAGAATTTTCGAGGCGCTTCTGGAGAAACGGAGCGTGCTGGTTCGCGATGTGTCGTCGTACCCGATGCTCGAGAACTATCTCCGCGTGAACGCAGGCACCGGGGAAGAAAGCGGCTATTTCATAGATGCGGTGAGGAGCTGCCTCACGGAGGGCTGACACGTTCGCCCGAATTGCTGTCCGGTTAGCCCGGAATTGATGGATTGCTGCAAGTAAACGTGTTGTGCATGAATCCATGTTGAATTATATTGAGGCATAATGGCTGTACCACTGATTTACTTCCTTGACGATGATGAGAACATCATCAAGCTCGTGAAGTACGGAATGCGAAACGAGCAGTTTAACATGAAGTTCTTCAATCGTCCGACGGCTCTCATAGAAGCTATTAAAGCAGAATATCCCGACGCTATCGTAAGCGAC
>JAJYGB010000298.1 GCA_021785235.1 Bacteroidota bacterium | reverse complement strand
GAGTACCATTTTAAATCATCTAACTACGCGGCCAGGTTTAGGACGAATATATTAGGTTATGATTTCGCGGTGCTCGGGGGATCGCTTGACAGAGAGCCGATCGCGGGAGGAGACTTCGCGGGGAATGTCTGGACCGCCGGGATACGAGGAGAAGCGCTGGTCTCGCGCGATCCGGCTAAGTCAGGTGGGTATTATGTGAGGTGGATACTCGGTATGGATTATCAATTCACAGACAGGCTTTACGGGCTGTTCGAATATTATCACAACGGCCAGGGAACGCTCGACAGGTCGAAATACGATTTTGCAGGCGTGCTGGAAGGGCGGATACTAAATGTCGCCAAGGATTATCTCGCGCTGAGCGGCTCATATCAGGCGACTTCTCTTATCACAGTGACGTTGGCATCGATCTCCAACTTCAGCGACGGAAGCGGTTACCTCGCTGGGACGATCAACTATTCTGCCAGCGACAATGCGTCGATCGCGTTGGGATCCCTATACACTTTCGGCAGGACACTCACTGAATACTGGTACTACCCCCAGGCATACTACCTGAAGCTGGAGACATACTTCTGAAAAGAGCTACTGGTATCGCCGCGTCAGATCCGCATGCGCCAGACACTCCCGTTACTGAGCTGCACGTATAAATAACCATTCGCTTCGTCGAAAGCGGATAACGACGCGCTCGGTAGGTTCCCAGTGATGTTCTTCCAGCTAACGCCGTAATTGGTGGTCGTGAATACGCCATTATCGTCTACCAATACGACGTTCGAATCGACGGCAGCCACGCCAACTCCCGACTGACCGCTTCCGGGTACTCCGTTGCTGATGTATATCCAGCTCACGCCATTATTTTCTGAAAGAAATAACTGCGACCCTACCGCTCCGGCGTAGACATTTGATCCAACTGCAGCAAGCGAAGTAACGTACGGAGCGCCCGAGTAATAAGGGCTCATGTTGACGAGGCCGCTGTCGTTCGCGATCCAGCTTTCGCCGTTGTTCGATGAAAGATACATACCGGACTGCGTACCGGCGATGATGTTTGGCCCTGACGTGACAAGGCTGAAGACTGTCGTGCCGTAGCTAATGCCCTGATTTGCCGCCGTCCATGTGGTGCCGTTGTCTGTAGATTTAAAAATTCCATTGGAAGATGTCCCTGCGAATATGACCGAGTCGACAGCCTTGATGCAGTAGACGTTTTGATAGACTCCGCTGAAGGCAGTTGCGAGCCCCGAATCGCATTCGGTCCATGTCGCACCACCATCGGTTGATTTCATGATACCGGTCTGGTTGTTATAGTCACCTATGAAAAGATTGCCATTCACGGCTGCGACTGTATAATCGCCCGATGCAAGGCTCGAGTCCGTCACGACCCAGTTACTACCGTTATCTGTCGAACGAAAGACTCCATAGTTTCCCGCAGCGTAAAGATCGGATCCGCTTGCGACGATGTTGTAAAATCCCGTCAGACCGTTAACCTGCGTCCAACTCGCTGAACCGGATGGAGGACCGACTATGCTACTCTGTTTGGTACAGCCGGCGAAGATTAGAGCAGAAGCGATTGCGGACAATGCGATGATACGTCTATTCATACAATTTCCTGACAACATTAATGAAAATTCTACGATGGCAGAAGGACTGCGATAGTGTGAGAGTTCTGACGATTCGAGGTATATGAAGTGAAAAAAGCCGGCAATACAAATCTGTCAGCAACACTGCCCGCATCTGCTTTACTTCAGAAATTATCCTAGCTTCTGTTAAATTCCAATCCAATCTGAAGAGGATGACGCAAGGTCGCCCCGAGATATGAGCCTATTGAGTAGGAATCGATCAACACTCGGAGTTAATAAGGCAGGAGGTCGCAGTACCAGAAACCTGTGTCGAATGGGTCCGGAGAACTTCCACCGCCGCCGGATTCAGAACGAGGTTTCGAATATTTTCTGTAGACAATTTCGCCCTTCTTAAGACGGATCGGCTCCTTGAATATGGGTCCGTCATACACGAACGAGTGGTACTCCCCATTTTCACCGCACGGATCCACCCCTGGGGGAAGATCGGCTATGAATGAACGGTCGATCAGTCTCCCCACGAAGCTCCTATCCAAACGCCTTTCGTCGACGCAGACCGTGATCGCCTTGAAACCGAGGTCGATAAATTCTTCTACAAGAGTTGTTGTGGGGCTTTTCCATAACGGGAAAAGACAATTCATTCCGATCGCGGATAATTTTTCTTCCCGGTATTTCCGGAGATCATCGAGAAAAATGTCCCCGAACACTGCGGTCCTGATCCCCTCTTCGGTTAACTTCAGGAGCTGTTCCATCATGACTTCCTCGTAGGTAAGCATGTCCGGCATTTCAGGGAGCTTGACCTGCACCAATGGTATACCAATGAGTTCCGCTTGTCGTTCAAGAAGCTCGGTTCTCACCCCATGCATTGAGACCCTGCCAACACTTTCGTTAACTGTCGTGAGCAGGCGAGCGATTTGCGGCGCGCCATCGAGAATTATCTTGTGGAGCGCGAGGGCGGAATCTTTTCCGCCGCTCCAGTTGAATACGGCATCGGAACCGCTCACTTTGATCCCCTGCCCGGCACGTCATCTATTCGGATCGCGATACTCTACGACTCTCCTGCATTATTTAAGCGAGGAATCAGAAGCTGTTTTCTTCGACCGCTGCCTCTTGTGTAAGATAGCTGTGGACGGCAGCAGCGCATTTCCTTCCTTCAGCGATCGCCCAAACGACGAGCGACTGCCCACGCCTCATGTCACCGCAGGCGAAAACCTTCCTGAGTGTTGTGGCGTGCGCGTTCTCTGAGTCGCCGAACTCGGCCTTGACGTTTCCACGTTTGTCGAGTTCAAGACCGGACTCTTTGAGCTCGTTGAGCATCCCTTCGTGGGTCGGATGTACAAACCCAGCGGCGATCAGCACCAGGTCCGCCTTCAGTTCAAACTCAGTCCCGGGGATATCTACAAACTTCCCGTTCTCAAGTTTGACTTGGATACATTCAAGCGCGGTGACTTCACCCTTCTCGTTCCCTTTGAACGACCTGGTATTTATGCTCCACATTCTCTCTACACCTTCCTCATGGCTCGACGACGTTCGAAGTACCATCGGCCAATATGGCCACGGTGTGCTTTCGGGCCGCTGTTCCGGCGGCTTCGGAAGGACCTCTAGCTGCGTCACCGAATTGGCTCCCTGCCTGTTCGAGGTCCCGAGGCAGTCAGAGCCCGTATCGCCGCCGCCGATGATAACGACGTCCTTCCCTTTCGCGGTGGTCTGCCGTTTTACCGTGTCTCCGGCGTTCACTTTGTTCTGCTGCGGGAGGAATTCCATGGCGAAATGTATTCCTTTTAGTTCTCTTCCCGGAATTCCGATATCCCTCGGCTTCTCTGAGCCGCCCGCCAGAATGACAGCGTCGTAATCCTCGACTAGCTTCATCGCCGGAATATCTACTCCGACATTGACGCCGGTTCTGAACTCTACTCCCTCGATCGTCATTTGCTCGAGTCGCCGGTCGATGACGGATTTCTCAAGCTTGAAGTCGGGAATGCCGTACCTGAGGAGGCCGCCTATCCTGTCGTTCTTCTCGAAGACCGTCACGATGTGACCAGCCCTGCAGAGCTGCTGGGCGGCGGCGAGTCCGGCAGGACCCGAGCCTACAACGGCGACACGTTTTCCACTCATGACATATGGCATGCGCGGCTTCACCCAGCCTTCTTCCCAGCCTTTGTCGATGATGGTACGCTCGATTCCCTTGATGCTGACCGGCTCCTCGTGGATGCCTAACGTGCACGCCGTCTCGCACGGCGCCGGGCAGAGTCTTCCGGTGAACTCAGGGAAGTTGTTCGTCGAGAGGAGATTTCCCAACGCC
>JAJYGB010000192.1 GCA_021785235.1 Bacteroidota bacterium | reverse complement strand
CTTCTCCTCGATCCCTTCTTCAGTGATAAGATCGAGCAATCGCAGGATGGATGGCGGAGGGTTGTCTCGGCGGCGGTGATGAACGGGATCTGGGTGCCCGCGTTCTCCACGGCGCTTAGCTACTTCGACGGCATCAGGAATTCGCGTCTCCCGGCGAATCTTCTCCAGGCGCAGCGCGATTACTTCGGCGCCCACCAGTACGAGCGTGTCGACAAGCCGCGCGGTGAATTCTTCCACACGAACTGGACCGGCCACGGCGGAGAAACGGCTTCGTCCACGTACCTGGCATGAATCAAAACTCGAAATACGGCACTCTCGATCTTGGACAAACTCTAACGCATGAAATTCATTCCTTGAAATCGCAGTGCCACATCTGGCGGGTTGTTGTTCACTCGGCGCACCAATCTTTAGGAGCTTTGAATTTGTCAGAGTTTGGTAGTTCGGATTTAGTGCTTTAATAAGATGAATCAAGAATTGACATCAAAAGGACTAACAGGAATTTTACATGAGAAATGACTTAAGTATACCACAAAGGGGCGCGCTGGATTTCCTTTCGCTCGGCGCGCTCGTTCACAGGCTAGACCCCGGCATTGTTCCGTTCCGCAAAGCGACCGAGTGCAAGATCCATGTCAGCGGCGGCGAATTTAACGTGGCGGCAAACCTCTCCGACTGCTTCCAGCTGAATACAGGCATCGTCTCGGCGATGGTCGATTATCCAATCGGGGATCTTATCGCCGAGCGTGTGAGGGCGATGGGCGTGAAGCCTTTCTACAAACGCTTCAAGCACAACGGCGTTAACGGACCTAACATGGCGACCGTTTACAGCGACACGGGGCACGGAATCAGACCTCCAGTCGTTTTTTACAATCGCTCGAACGAAGCGGCGGCCCAGCTCAAGCCGGGCGACTTCGACTGGAACGCGATATTCGCGGACGGAGTACGCTGGTTCCATAGCGGCGGCATTTTTGCGGCGCTTTCGGAGACCACCGGCGAGCTGATAATCGAGGGAATGAAAGCGGCGAAGAAGGCCGGCGCGATGACGAGTTTCGATCTGAATTTCCGCGAGAAGCTCTGGAACATTTGGGGTGGGCAGAAGAAAGCAGTTGAAGTCATAGCGCGTATCGTCCAGAACGTCGACGTCCTTGTCGGAAATGAGGAAGATCTTCAGAAGGGTCTCGGGATCCCTGGACCCGAAGTGGCATCGCAATCGAAGCTCGACCCGACGACTTTCTTCGGCATGATAGATAAGGTCGTCGCCAAGTATCCTCACGTTAAGATCGTCGCAACGACTCTACGTGAAGTGCACTCGACAAACCATCATGGCTGGGGCGCAGTCGCGTGGGTTAACGGGAAGACGTACAGCTCTCCGACGGCGGACCTTCAGGTTCTCGACCGTGTGGGAGGCGGTGACGGTTTCGCCTCCGGATTCATCTATGGTCTTTTGACAGGCGAAACTCCTGATGAAGCGGTGAAACTTGGCTGGGCCCACGGTGCTCTGCTGACGACTTTCCCGGGCGATACGACGATGGCAACCGTGGATCAGGTTCGTGCGTTCGCCAAGGGGGGCTCGGCGAGAATACAAAGGTAATTGTGTGTGACCGTCACCATTAGGGGTGATGCAAGGCTGGTGGCGGTCACATCATGTGAAATTTGCTTGAAGGCCTAGTCTCCATTTGGTAAGTAGCTGGAAGTTCGCAAAGGGGCCAGGAGTGAAGGCGCTCAACAATGCGCCAGAAAGGGCGATCCGGCGCTCGGCCATAAGAAGGCTTCTAATCGGTACATCACCTATTATTTACTTTGTTGAAGGCCAACTTGGATTTTCTCGCCTCGGGTGGGGAGAATCCGATTCCCATTTGCCGCAGCTCATGACCGCACCTGGCTAAGCCAGGTATTTCGCCGTTGACGTTCACACCTTTCCTGAATTGAATCTCTTATCTTCCCTCTCTAATTTAGACTCGTCAGTGGGGCGGGCTCATTGCCCGCGCGGTATGCAGAAGCACCTACCTTGAATTAATTCTAATAACCTGAAAAACGCAGATATCGTCCGAAGGCGGTTCAGAAATCATGTCTGATGGATGGTTAAGGCCGAGAAGGCTTTCACAACAGATAATCATATCGCTCACGATCATCGTAATGGTCGTTTCGGGCGTCTCCGGTTATATCAGCCTGAAGAACCAGGAAAAAGAAATCCTCCAGGCCATGATCAACGGAGCCGATCAACTGTCCAAAGGAATAACGAGCGCGACGTGGCATGCTATGCTTGCCGACGACCGTTCGGCCGCATATGAAGTAATGCAGACTATCGCTGCTAATCCCGGAATCAGTCGTATAAGGATATTCAACAAGGAAGGACGGGTTATGTTCTCGACGAGGAATGTCGACGAGAACCAGGTAGACAAGAACGCCGAGGCTTGTGCCATGTGTCATTCATCTTCGCGGCCGCGGGTGAACATCGACGCGTCTTCCAGAGCGAGGGTAATCAGAACCGGCGAAGGAAGCAGACAGCTCGCGATGATTACCCCCATTTACAATGAACCTTCATGCAGCGAGGCTCAATGCCACGCGCATCCAAGAACGACAAGCGTGCTCGGTGTCCTTGATGTTGCCTTCGACCTGAAGCCGCTGGATTCCGAGCTCAACGCGGCCAGGGCCGAAGTCCTGGCGGTTACCGGCATCCAGATCGTCCTGATCGGACTCTTCATAGTCTTCTTCACTCGGCGTTTTGTTGACAGGCCTATAAACAAGCTTATCGCGGGAACAAGAGCCGTCAGCAGGATGCAGCTCAACCAGGTTGTCGAAATCAGCTCGAGCGCTGAACTTGCCGAGCTAGCGCATGAATTCAATGTGATGAGCGAGCGGTTGAACAAGGCGATGGCAGAGTTGAACCAGGCGACGCAGGACCTGGAGCTCAAAGTTAAAGAACGGACGAAACAGCTCGAGGTGGCTCACCAGAAACTTCTACAGAGCGACCGCCTTGCCTCTCTCGGCCAATTGTCAGCGACTGTCGCGCATGAGATTAATAATCCTATATCGGGCGTGCTGAACCTCGCCATGCTCCTCGATCGCATCATGAAGGAGGACGGCATACCGCGCGAACGCGTTGCCGAGTTCAGAAAGTACCTCGGCCAGATCATAGACCAGACGACAAGGGTAGGAAGAATAGTATCCGACCTCCTAGCCTTTTCGCGGAGATCAAAACCGCAGAGCTCGAACGCGGATCTGAACGCGATTATCAGGAGCACGCTAAGCATACTCAGGCATAGATTGGAGCTTGGGAACATTGCCGCAAATCTCAAACTCTCCGATTCGCTCCCGCTCGTGGAATGCGATGGATCGCAGATGCAACAGGTAATAATAAACCTTGTCATGAACGGCGCGGAAGCTTGTCGTAACAGGGGTAAGGGAGAAATTTCGATAGAGACCCGGCATGAGGAGAATTCCATAATACTGGAAATCTCGGACACCGGAGATGGTATCCCCGCGGATGTATTGCCGAAAATCTTCGATCCGTTTTTCACGACAAAGGACGATGTGAAAGGGGTCGGGCTCGGTCTCTCCGTGGTCTATGGAATAATTGACGCTCATGGCGGCGATATCGAAGTGAACAGCGTGCCGGGCAAGGGAACGAATTTTAAAGTCACTATCCCGATGAAGAAAGGCCAGGCCAAGCCGTCGGATACCGGCGGAGCGTCTGCTTGAATCGCGGGATTTATATCTCGCCTGTTGGCATGGTCGGTGACGAAACGATCACCGTCATGGCTCGCTTTGTGAGCGAAATGTTCGGATTCGAGGTGGTGAGACATACTTCTTTTCCCGAACCAGATTTCGCTTATGACGCGAGACGCGGCCAATTTAGCTCCACGCTTAT
>JAJYGB010000152.1 GCA_021785235.1 Bacteroidota bacterium | reverse complement strand
CTTCTCAACCAGAAGAAGTATGAGAGGGCCATGGCTGAGTTCAACATCGTCGTAAAACAGTATCCGGCAAGCGCGTACGCGGACAGTGCCCAATTCTATCTCGCGGATACTTACTACCTGACTGAGCAGTACTTGACTGCAGCGTTCGAGTTCAGCAACGTCTACCGGAATTATCCCTCGTCCAAGCTCGCCCCTGAATCGAGGTTCAGGATCGCTCAATGCTACGCGGCGCAGTCACCCCGTGTTCAGCTTGACCAGGATGATACCCGCAAGGCGATCGATGCATTCCAGAGCTTCATTGATTACTATCCTGCGAGCCCACTGGTACCTAAAGCCGAACAAGAGATTACGAATCTCAGGAACAAGCTGGCACTTAAGAACCTTGAGACCGCGCAGCTATATACGACGATGGGTTACTACAAGGCTGCTATAGTCTACTACGATGTAATTCTGGACGAATACCACGACTCGGATGTAGCCGATAAGGCATCCATCGGAAAGGTGAAAGTCCTGATTAAACGGCACAAGGATGCCGAAGCCCGCTCGGCGCTTGAGAAGTTCTTTGCCTCTTTTCCACAGTCGTCGTTGAAAGAAGAGGCTGATAAGCTGGCTCAGTCTCTCAAACTCGATCCAACCAAAGCGGAAGGTGTAAACTGAGGGCCGTGGTTGGTTTATCCCGTGCGAAGATGAAAGTCGACGCGTGACAGCACCGAAGACTATGTCGGACAGCAAACCTGTTAAGGCCTCTCATGTTGAAATGGTGGAGCTTGTCTTGCCAAACGACACCAACCAGCTCGGGAACCTCCTGGGAGGCAGGCTCATGCACTGGATCGACATCGCCGCGGCTATGGCTGCGACTCGTCATTCAAATCACGTTTGCGTGACGGCCGCGGTGGACGAAATAAGTTTCCTCCAGCCGATCAAGCTTGGAGAGCTCGTGACATTGAAGGCGAGCGTGAACAGGGTCTTCAGCACTTCGATGGAAGTCGGCGTAAAAGTGTTTTCCGAGAATTCGCTCACGGGTGAGAGGAGCCACTCGAATTCCGCTTTCCTTACATTCGTGAGCATCGACAAGGATGGCAAGCCTGTCAAATCCATTCCGGTGGTACCGGAGCTGCCGGAGGAGATCCGTCGGTTCGAGCAGGCGTTGTTCCGGCGTGAACAACGACTCAAACACCGTGAAGAGGCAAAGCGACTCTGGTCAGAAGGATCCAGTAACGAGGGGTGACCCCTAACGCGATGAAAGACATTGCCGGATTCAACCGCAATCAGTTGATCACACGACTGCTGGTTCAATGTTTTGTTGCCGCTCCCCTCTCGCGAGTTGTTCAAGCGCAGGTATATGCTCCAGTCTTCAAAGCGGTCGAAATGCAGGCTACGATCGCCCCGCTGGGTGAAATGGTGGAGGGGAATTTCTTCGGTCACCGGAGCATCGCGGCCATCTCCAAGTCGGAAAAGGCGATCTATTTTTTTGACCCCGACTCACTCGAAAATCTCATTCTCACAAACGTAGTGAGCCTCCCTGACACGCCCGTGGCAATCTCGAAGGGAAGAGAAGTCGTAATTGAAAGCGGCGGTCATAAGGAGCGGCTCGCAAAACTTGCCGTCCTGATGAAACCACACACTGTGGCGCTGGTGTCGTTCGGGATTGACGGACAGCCTGAGATTACAGAAAGGGTGGCTGTTGACCCGTACTCTACGGGTGTCAGAGCCGTGGACATGGAGACATCCGGAAGTCTCGATCTGGTCGCCTATGGAAAATTTTCTCTTGGCATCTCCGTCGAAAAGAACACGGGTGGAGGCCACTTCAAGCAGGTTCAGCCCATCCAGGGTCCTCTCGGAAATGTCCCCTTCAGCGACATCGCCTTCACCGATTTCAACGGTGATCTTGTACCCGATCTGGCAGCGCTTGACTGGGTGAACCGGAAATTGCTGATCTTCTACGGAAGGGGGGACGGGACGTTTGCACAGCCCGTCTCATTTCCGTTGAAGGCCGAGCCTTCGGCTATATCTGTCGCTGATCTAAGCGGAAGCGGCTATCCAGATATTGTCGTCGGGTATACACGTCTTCCCCAGATTGATATTTTCGGGGGCGATGGGTTCGGTAGATTCTTCCTCCGCCAGACGATCAAGACTGCGGCGCCGGTCTCGAAATTTGCCATAGCCGATTTTACGGGCGACGGAACGATGGATATTGCCGCCCTTAGCCTCGAGACACAGGATATCATGATTTTTTCGTATGACCCGCTCTCACGACGGTTCCAGTACTCAGGAGTGGTGGGAGCCGGTGAGACGTACGATGACATAACTCCTTTCTATTTCTCAAACCGGATTAGAGCCGATCTTGTAGCGTCGAGTCCGAAGGAAAAATTCGTCAAGGTTTTCAAGAGCGCCGTTTTCTTTGGGAAGTCCCCCGATATACTTGTGCCAGTCTGTTCGCATCCCGATTTTGCCGCCATCTTCGGGAGTGATAGTTCCAATATTCTCGTTACAGGCAACGCGAAAGGACAGTTTACCGCGAAGTTGTCCGCGGGAAGTAGCCCGATGGATGTGCGTTCCTCGGTGGACTGGCAAGCCCAGGGATTACCGGCAATCACGCGACTTTTGTCCGACAAGTTACCGTATCTCCTGGTCTCTTACTCGAACGTCGATATGCTGAGCCTGTATGAATTGCAGGGTGTCAAGGGAGTCACCGAAATCAATGCGGAGACGGCTTCTCTACCTTTTGCCGTGAACGGTGCGGCTGAAGGTGACTCCGCTTTGATCGCCGCCGCGTACAGGAATCGCCCGGATAGCTCGGTCGGCATCTCCGTTTTCACAGCCATAAAGGGGGGAACGGAATTCCTGGAGCATGACTATTCGGTTGGGGACACGCAGAAGTATGTCTCCTCATCTGTGGCATTATTGCCGACGCTCTCTTTCCTGCGACTCTGGAGACTGTCTCCCGACAGCCTTCAGCTCGTGTGCACGGGCCTCAAGTCTGATCGAACTACCCTATTACTTCTGCGTGCTTCCGACGCGAGATTACTGAACGTTTCCGATTTTGTCAGCCCTCTCCTTGCGACTCAAGGGAACGATTCGCTTACTCTGTACTCTGTCGGACTTGGTCCCGTAGGCGGTATGTCGCTCTACCCCCTTTGCAGCATGCCTTTCGATTCAGCCAACTTCTCCACGGTGAAGGTTGTTTCCCGTGATTCAACTTTTTACATGTCCTATCTGAACCGCACAGACAAGTCTGTTTTTTTATATTCGCTGAAAGACGGGCGTTTGCGGTTTGTCAGAGCGTGGCGCATGAACGACGAGCCTGCTGACGTAGCAGTGTCTCCCTCCATGAGAACCGTTTATTTTCTTAACCGCTCCGAAGCGTATGTCTCGATTCACAACTTTTAGGGCCGCCGTCTTGTTGTGGTTGGTATTCTCGGGAGTCACTACCGCGGCGAATCCTGAGCAGAGCAGAGAGATGAGGCGGCTGTTTGAGTCCTACAACTGGAACAACTACAATAAATGCGGTTTCCACATCATTGCCCACTATTTCGGGCTTCCGGGTGCCGACCTAGGCATCAAGTCGATTCTGCAAACCAGGCCCTCCAACGATACGAGCATAGTCAGCCCATCTGGACACTTCAGGATTCACTTTGATACTTCTGGTGTCAACGAACCTGTTCTCTACAATTCCAACCAGCAGCCGGTCGCTCAGAGTGCGTTTGCCTTCGTGGACAGTGTCGCGAACGTTTGCGACCATGTTTACGAGATTGAAGTCGATTCGCTCGGATTTCCACCTCCTGCCGCCGACAACGGAGCGGGGGGAGGCGACGAGTACGATATTTACATCGAGTGGCTTCCGACGGGTGAGTATGGATATACAGATTGG
>JAJYGB010000002.1 GCA_021785235.1 Bacteroidota bacterium | reverse complement strand
GCTAGTCTCAACATTTCTTAGTTCAGCTTCAACTTTAGCGAGCTCCTTTTTCAACTCCTCTTTTCGCGCCGACGCCTGGCGATATGACTCGCGTGCTTTCTTCGCCTTCTCGTAGTAGACTTGCGAATTTTGGATTCCCGATAGACTAGGATCAAGCCTGATCGTCTCGCCGGTACTCACGTCAACGAAAGAGTCTGCACCCTTCTTAACTTCCGCCGAATGTGCCATTATAATATCGGCGAACATCCTGTATTTTGCCTCCCTGTTTCCCGAAATATCCGCATCAATCTTTCCGATCGTCTTGCGAATCTCATCCTTGCGCCCCGACAGCCTAACCGTCAAACCATTCTTGAGTCTTACATCTCCTTCATGTCTTTCAGCATTGACCGAGTAGGCGGCGACACAAAGGTTGACCGAATCGTATCTCTCATCTCTAGATCGATTCAGGTGATGCAATTCGATGAGACTCATCGCCACAGGGTCGTCCCCGTTGTAGTATATCCTCGGAACCGGACGGGAGAGCTCATCGAGCATCTTTGTAACGGCGTCAAACAAACTCAAAGTCGTGTCATGACTGATTTCGGTCGCCTTAGACGCGGCGGTGTTCAGGAGTTCTTCTCCGCCAACCCTATAGAACGCCTCCTTGCCAAGTTCGCCGGAAATAGGCGGAATAAGTCTTGCCAGTTTCTGGAGAGGACTTCCGGTCGCGTTTTTGAAAGCTCGTCCAAATCCATCAGCGGTTCCATTCAAAATGGAATCACCTTGCGGACTCACCAATCGGGATTCTATTTTCCCTTTCTTGAGGAAGGCTTCTTCAAGTTCGCCCGCGGCATCGGCGAGATACACATTCGCGTGAGGACCGAACAGATTCACTATCAGCGACACATCCCCGCTCAATCCCAGCACGATCGTTCTTTCGTTCTGCACAACTTCGATTTGGAGGACCGTGCGGCCGAGAACATCCCGGAGGACGTTAGCGCCGGTGTGACGCTTCGGAGCCTGCCTGAGGAAGATGAAATTCGCGCGCGGCCTGCAGGATATGACGAGTACCTTCAGCTGTTCTTCGTCTTTCTTCAAGATCAGTTCAAGCGTATTCTCGGCGCGAGTGTAGCTAGCGTCCACGACAGACGCTTCGACCTCCCCGCGGATTTCATCGACGAGCGACTTAAGAGTGAAATAGTTATTAACCATAGGACGAAATCAAGTTAACGAAAGTGCGGCAGATTAGTGCGCCTCACTTCCAAAGTGATCCGCGGTTGCATAAATTTCATTGATGAAGAATTATCCCGAACTGTATTTGACGATCTGGAAAGCGGTCAAAGGAGTGCGGAAGGGGCGCGTCGCAACCTACGGACAAATCGCGCAGATCTGTGAGCTGAGAGGTCACTCGAGGCTTGTCGGCTACGCGCTGCATAACCTCCCTCCGAACTCCGGCATACCATGGCACAGAATCGTAAATTCGAAAGGCATGATCTCGCTCAGGGCACGCACCAAAGGACATGAGCTGCAGAAAAAGCTCCTTGAGGCGGAAGGGGTGAAGTTTATCAACGATAAGATCGACCTTTTGAAGCACGGGGTAAACTCCGACGCGGGAACGATTCCCCGCATACCGCAGGAAGCGAAGCGCGGGAGAAAAACGGGAGGTAAACGAAAATGAGACTGACGTCAGGACCTACGCCCAACCGCGTGCTGTACTCTTCGCGCATTGCGCATTGCGAGGCGTCGAATGAGTGAGGACTATCCAATCACAACCGCTGTCCGCCAGCTAAGGGCGGCCGGCGTCAACTTCACTCCACGCCTTTACAACTACGTCGAGCACGGCGGAACGAGAGTCTCCTCCGAATCGCTCGGCGTACCTGAGCACAGCGTCATCAAGACTATCGTACTGGAAACGGACCAGAAGCAGCCTTTATTGGTATTGATGCACGGCGACCTTGAGGTGTCGACGAAACAGCTCGCGAGGGCTATCGGCGTCAAGCACGTCGAGCTTTGCGCCGCGGACGTCGCCCAACGGCATACCGGCTACCAGTTCGGAGGGACCAGTCCGTTCGGAACACGGAAGAAACTTCCAGTTTACGCGGAGAAGACCATATTCGATTTGCCGATGATATATATCAATGGCGGCAAGAGGGGGTTTCTCGTCGAGATAGATCCAAAGGAGTTGAAGAGGGTCGTCGGAGCGGAAGAGGTGGCGGTTGGAATAAAGGAATGATGGATAAGAAATTTGTGAGTTGACATGAAAACTGGCAGGGCCGATTGTCGGTTTGAAATATTACGTCAAGTATCCATCTCGCACAGCGAGAACATCAGACGATCCTTATTCCAGGTCAACATGCAAAATCATCTCTTATTCGTACGGAAACATTCTCAAGCGGAATGTCATGAGAACGATCAGGTACCGGAACTCATGGGGATGATAAAGACAGCTGTGGAAAGTGCCACGGACTGGGCGGAACACTTCACGTCGCCTTGATATACGCGCTCTTTTGTTTCTGAGCAAATATGATTTGAGTCCGCCCAAGATACAGCGCCGGCGAGTACATCTGGCGCAGTATATCCTTGTTCTTTTCCCTCTGACGTGGATCGCCTTCTTTCGCGAGCGACTTCCACGTCAGCAAGTAGGTAAACGGATAGAGCAACAATCCAACCAACGATGATTTCCTGATATGATCGGTGGAGATCTCCCTGATAAACAGACCATTGGTGTGCAAGATGTGTCGCAGCTGCCAGAAGGTCAAAGGATAAATGTGCTCTATTACCCAGTTCTTTTCAAACTCACTGCTGGGTCGCGCGGCAAGCGCATAGAATCCAGTCATTATGAACCTGATGCGCGACGCGAAGTTTATTATGTTGGGAGTCGTGACGATGGCGTACGCATCTTCCTTGAGCACTCTATTCAACTCGGAGGCAAACATATACTGGTTCTCAAGATGCTCAATGCCCTCGACAGCAATAATCACGTCAAATGTCCCGGATTCAAACGGAAGAGGTTCGCTCAGATTGCCTCGATGGCACTTAACCTCCTTAACCTCGAATCTTTCCGGGTTAATATCGAGCGCCTCGACGTTAGTATAACCGCTTTCAATCAAGGCCCTTGTCAAACCGCCTTCTCCCGGCGCCAATTCCAGGATGTGGATATCCTTTTGCGGAAAGTGAGCATTGATGATGCCCATTACTTTACCTTCTATCCTGTTCAATGGTCCTCCGAATTTACTCTAATCTAAACATTTAAGTGAAGCAGTTTACTTAACGCTTATGTCCGGTGAGATTTTCTTTAATGAATATACGATTGAGTGCGTAATAAAAACAGACTCACGTCGAAGCGGCGTGCCATGCTGGTTATCTCAATTCACCTGAGATCGTCACCATCGTGGTTCAAGCGGTGAATGCGACGACGAGAGAGAGGGAAAGGAAACGCGGTCCGGAGGAGGCCAGACCGCGTCTAGGAGGAGCAGTCCGTCTGAGCTTACAGATCAGACGGATCGATTCTCAGGGAGGAGGATCGAGCTCTTCAATATCAAATTCTAATCAGGGCGTGTCCTGCCTGAGAGCGGCGTTTGCAACTGTCTGGAAGAAAGTCTCCAGCGGACATCCGAACGTATCGCTCGTGTAGCAGTAACCTGTATCGCCCTTGAACTTACAGGTCGAACAAACTTCAGTTCTCAGAGAGACCATGTAATCATCTAGGCTTCCGCCATGGGCGGCCTCCAATGCCTTGGTCACCTGAGGGAGGTAGAGCTCTAGAACGCATTCCGCATCCGGCCCCGCGGTGCATTTGCCGTTTTCGTCGCTCTTCGAGCACTCTTTACATACCTGGGACCGTATCCCGTCGATATACTGGAAATCAACTTTTGACATTCTCCACCTCGGTCTTCTCAG
>JAJYGB010000651.1 GCA_021785235.1 Bacteroidota bacterium | reverse complement strand
GAAATTCAGAAAGTACAAGTACCGATTCGATCTCAAGGAGACCATTTTTCTTCTCCTCGTTGGGCTTGGTTCGTTCAGCGTGCCTTACGGCCTGGTCTATTGGGCTGAGGGGCGGATCACCTCCGGCTTAACCGCCGTCACTTTCGCGGTCATGCCTTTCTTCGCCGCGATTCTGTCCAAGTTCATGTTGAAAAACGAAGAGCTCAACTTCTGGAAGGTATTCGGAATTCTGCTCGGATTCTCGGGGCTTGTTGTAATCTTCGGCGGAGACGTAAGGGTCGGCTCAATAGGTGCCGCGGCCGGCATTCTCGCGGTTGTGGCGAGCGCGTTCTTTAACGCGCTGGTCGCGGTCGGCGTCAAGAAACATGGATACAACATAGACCCCGTCTTCATCAACCTGATCCCGATGGGTCTGGGCGCCATCACGCTTCTGGTAACAAGCTTTTTCATCGAAGACTGGAGCGCTCTGAGTTTCAATCTGTCTACCATCCTGGCGATTCTCTATCTGGCCGTCTTTGGCTCTGTAGTGGCTTTCGTCATCTACTTCTACCTCCTCAAGCACATCAGCGTGGTACTTCTTTCGATGACATCGTTCATTACTCCGCTCCTCGCGATTGCATCCGGCGCGCTCGTGCTGGGCGAGAAATTTCCGTCAGGGACACTGATTGGTTCAGGCCTGATACTTGGCGGAGTGCTTCTAATGAATTTGTATGGAGAACGGCGTTCGAGCGTCGATTTGGTCGCCTCCGGAGGGGGAGAGGTGTCTCCGAAGTGAGAGCAATCCTCGCGGCACTCCTTATCTTCTCGTCTTCTTCTTTCGCCGGACAGTTTAAGGCCGGCGCGTCGACGTCGACTTCTGTCACTCTCCATGCTTATGACGTGGTTAAGTACATCCTGCATATGGATTGGTACAATATCCTCTCTAACCAGTCGCATGAATTTAACGGCATGATGGAGATTACTTTCCTCCCCTCTCTCGACGTTCCGCTGGATTCCATCCGTCTCGACAACGATCCGGCGTACTTGCGAGTCGATTCGGTATTTTCAGGCGGAAATCGCCTGAAAATAGACAGCTCGAGCGGGAAGCTGACCGTGGTTCTGGACAATCCTCTCTCGGCCGGGGATACCGGCAAGGTGGACCTCTACTACCATGTTACCGACCCAGGTGTTTATCCCGCGCCTGATTCGCTACAGAAAGGTCTTTACATCTACTACAAAGGAGTGCAGCTTACGGGCCAGTACACCGTGCCGGAGACGGTCGCCTATACGATGAGTGAGCCAAGCGATGCAAGATACTGGATGCCGTGCTACGACGATCCATCCGACAAGGCGCTCTGTGCAATATCCGTCAGGGTCCCGAACGGTTTCGTTGCTGCTTCGAACGGGACCCTCGACAGCACCGTCGACAATGGCGACAACTCTTCGACATTCTATTGGAGCGAGAATTACCCCATAGCAACGTATCTCATGTGCGCAACTGCCGCACGGTTTTCGGTAGTACAAAAGGAGGTTAAGGTTGAGGGGAAGTTGATTCCTATCCAGTACTATATTTACCCGCAGGACTCCGCACAGGCCGTAGACAATCCGGTCTGTAACATCGATACAGTAATATCGATGATGAAATTCTTTTCGTCAATCTATGGTCCCTACCCATTCGACAAGTATGGCATGACCGGGATTGAGCCGTTCTATTACGGTGGTATGGAACATCAGACGATAACCACGATGAACCGGAACTACGAGTTCGACAGGAGGGATGTCGCTCACGAGCTGGCTCACCAATGGTGGGGAGATATGGTAACGCTCGGGACGTGGAAGGACATCTGGTTGAACGAGAGTTTCGCGACATACTCGGAGGCGATGCAGCTCCAGCATCTTAGCGAATCGTCCTTCGAAGATGAGATGAATTTCTATGCCTCACGTTTCTTTCAGGAAGACAGCACGCAGCGTCGGTACCCGATCTATGCACCGCCGAGCGGCTACATATTCGGTCTTGCTGAGTACTACAAAGGGGCGTGGGTACTTCATATGCTGCGGAACTACATCGGTGACTCGACCTTTTTCGCCATATTAAAAAAATACAGGGCTGACTACGAGTACAGAAACGCGGTGACCTCGGATTTCATCGATGTGGTGGATAGTGTGACAGATTCGGACATGAGTTGGTTCTTTAGCGAGTGGATCTTCGACCAGGGATATCCGGTATACACGAAGACTTTCTCGCAGTCCGCTGATACGGTTTCGGTTACGGTCAGCCAGATTCAGACGAATGCGCCGGTCTTCAGGATGCCGATAGAGATAGGGGTGTATTCGGGCGGTCAAAGGACTATCTGTAGTTTCACGGATTCGATGCTCGTTCAGACATTCAAGCATTACTATCCGGCCAAAGTCGATTCAATATCTCTGGATCCATTCAACAGGATATTAGCTCGATATCCCGGCCAGGCTTTGACTCAGGTCGGCGAAACTCAGACGCCTCCAAAGACTTACACGCTTTTGCGGAATTACCCGAATCCTTTCAACGGGATGACGAATGTGCTCTACAGCCTCGCATCTCCGGGGTTCATTACACTGGAATTGTACGACCTCCTGGGGAGAAAAGTTGAAACCCTAGCCCGCGGTTTCCAGGCCACGGGCTCGCACGAAATAAAAGTGAATGCCGCCGGGCTTGCGAGCGGCGTATACCTTTGCCGGCTTACGACACCTGATCGCGCGATGACAATTAAACTTGTTCTGGAGAAATAAGTATTGAAAAAATTGAATTACTGCTTGAAGGTCTTCTCGGTGCTGTTCCTGGCGTGCAACGTCGCGTTCGGTTGGGGAAGAACCGGCCACCAATTCATCAACGGAAACTTCGTGAAATTTCTCCCGCTGTCGCTTCAATCCCTGTCGGGGAAGAGTTCATATTGCGTTCAACACGCATCCGACGCGGATTCCCGGAAAAGTGCGGATCCATCCGAGTCACCCAAACATTTCATCGACATAGACGCTTATCCTGAATTCGCGGCTGGCACCCTGGCACACGATTACGATTCGCTGCTTGCGAAGTATGGAAGTACCTCCGTCATACGGAACGGCACCCTGCCGTGGGCAATCAGCTCAACGTACAACTCGCTTGTGATTTATCTCGAAAATGGTGATCACAATAAGGCGGACAGCGTCATTGCGGATCTCGGCCACTATATCGGAGACGCGTTTCAGCCTCTCCATTGCACCGAAAACTACGACGGGAAGCTGACCAGCAACGGCGGAATCCATTCAAGGTTCGAGACGGGCCTTCTTGAGCGGTATCAGGGGGAAGTTACCATCGATCCGGGGGTCGCTGAAAGGATCGACACGACTGCGCTTGAATTTGCTTTTCGTGTAATCGGGGAATCGAACGCGCTTGTCGGCGAGATCCTCGACGCGGACACCTACGCCGAGACTGTGGACCCACAGTACGGCGCGGCTTATTACGATGCCATGTGGTCGAGGCTGGACACAATGATGAATGAGAGGCTTCAGTCCGCGTCCGAAGCACTCGCGTCACTGGTTTATTCGGCCTGGCTCGATGCCGGTTCTCCGTCGCTCACATCGGGCATGTCAGTTCTCGTCCCGTCGACATTCAGTGTGTCCGGGATATATCCAAACCCATTCAACCCTGCCGCGAAATTTGATGTCACGCTCTCTCAAAGTTCACGGTCTTCCGTCGCCGTAGTGTCGATATACTCCCCCGACGGGAGGATGGTGAAGAGCGATCGGCGGAATCTCGCGCCGGGGTCTAACGTCGTTGCTCTCGACCTTACCAGGTATTCATCCGGTGTTTACTTCGTCGTCGTAGACATCGACGGCTCACCGCGACACGAAAGGAAGACTTTGAAGGCCGTTTTACTGAAATAGTATAG
>JAJYGB010000521.1 GCA_021785235.1 Bacteroidota bacterium | reverse complement strand
CCTGGAGGGGGATGTTGTCCGGAACATTCCACGATTGCTTCTTTAAGCCGTTCTGTTCGAGGAATCCGAAATCTTCGCCGCTCAGAATGGTGTTCTTGCACGTCACCATGGCCCGCTCGACAGCGTTCTCGAGTTCACGGACGTTGCCCGGCCAGTTGTAGTCCATCAACACTTTCAGGCCGCCTTCGCTGACGTCGTCAATTTCCTTTCCGAGCTCGTGTGAAAGGCGTTCTATGAAACTCCTCGCAAGTATCGGTATGTCTTCACGTCTTTCTCTGAGCGGTGGTATCTGAATATTGATAACGTCGAGCCGGTAGTAGAGGTCATCTCTGAACGTACCGGCGGAAACAGCTTCCGAAAGATCCCTGTGTGTCGCGGCTATGACTCGTACATCCACCGTTATTTCCTCCGTGCCGCCGACGCGATAGAAGCTCCGCTCCTGCAACACGCGCAGCAAATCCATCTGCAGCTTCGGTGAAATATCTCCGATCTCGTCCAGAAAAATCGTGCCGCCGTCAGCGAGCTCGAATTTACCTTTCTTCTGCGCCACCGCGCCGGTGAACGCTCCCTTCTCGTGGCCGAAGAGTTCAGATTCAAGGAGAGTCTCGGCAAGCGCCGCGCATGAGACTCCGACAAACGGCTTCGAGGCCCTGTCACCGGAATAATGAATTGCCCTCGCGACCAGTTCCTTCCCGGTTCCGCTTTCGCCCCGGATCAAAGCCGTGCTCTTAAGGCTCGATATCTCCTGAACAAGCTCGAAGATGTCGTGCATTTGCGGATTCTTGCTGATTATGTCGTGGAATCTGTATTGTCTCGTCAGTTTCTTCCTGAGTATCAAGTTCTCGCGCTGGAGATTTTTCACTTTTATTATTCGCTCGACGAGTATCGATATCTCTTTCGGGTTGCATGGTTTGACTATATACTCCTGGGCACCCTCCTTCATTGCGGAGATCGCGGTGTCGACGGTCGCATAGGCAGTAATAATTATTATCGAGGCATCGGGACGGATCTTCTTTATCTCCATCATTGATTCGATCCCGTCCATGCCGCCCGGCATCTTCAGATCGATAAAGTAGATTGCGTAGTCCTTCTCGCCCGCCTTCTCGATCGCCGACTTTCCGGAGGCGGCGGAATCAACGCCGTAGCCGTCTTCCCGCAGCCACGCCACGAGCGACTCTCTCATCACCTCTTCATCATCGACAACGAGTATTTCCCATTGCGTTTTCATCTGCGAAACTCCAAGATTTTGTTCTTCTTCGTTTCTTTCCTGAGCTTTGTAAGTTCCTCTTCGAGCACTATCCAGCAGCTGCGACAGAAGTCTTCCGACTTCACATCGATCTGAAGTACTTCCGTCGAAAGCGACATGAGACATGACCTGTCATGGCAATGCACCAGGCCGAAAGTGTGCCCGAGCTCGTGCGCCGCTTCCTTCCGCGCTCGCCGCATTTTAAGTTCCTTGTCCGGCGGCAACCCGTAAAATTCCTGCGACAGCCTGGCGAGTGAGACAAGCGCCGCTTTTCCTGCCAGCTGTGCCTGTCCGTATACGAAAGTGACCATGGGGATAAACAGGTCAGCCTCCGTTATGGCCAGGAACTTTGCGGCGTCCGGCGGACGAACACGGGCCAGATTCTTCAGCATCAGGGCGGAACTGAACTGCCGTCTGCTTTCTTCGAATGCGTAATCGGGATCCGGAAATGACGTGTACATCTCGACCTCGAATCCGAACATCCCTCTCACATGACGTGCTATCATCGTCACAACGTCTTCGTTCACCGCTCCGACCATCGACACGTAAATCTTTCCCATCAGGCTTTCGCCCCGGCCGGTTCGCTCGCCTGTGCCTGCCCCTTTTTGATCGGGATGGTCACCCTGAACGTAGTTCCGACACCGACGGTGGTATCTACTTCGATATCTCCGCCGTGAGCATCGACGATTCCATAGACGACGGATAGACCGAGACCTATTCCCTTCACTTCGCCTTTCGTCGTGAAGAACGGATCGAAAATTTTAGGCATGACCTCTTTCGGTATGCCGTCTCCGTTATCGGATATTTCAAGGACGATAGATTTGTCTTCCTGCCTCGTCGTGATCGATAACGTACCGCTTCTCTTGTTCTGACATGCCTCGGCACCGTTCATGACCAGATTTATGATAACCTGCTGCATCTGCGGGCCATCACACTCCACGGGAGGCAATGTATCCGACAGGTGGAGCTCGAGGCCAATGTTCCCAAGCTCAAGCCTGTGCCTTAGAAGAAGAAGCGTGTTCTTGATTACCCCGTTCAGGTCGACATTCATGCTTTGCGGTTTCGATCTTCTTGAAAAGGCAAGGAGATCGGATACTATTCTTCCGACCCGGGTGGTCTCATCTATGATCTGGCCGATATATTTCCTGAACTCAGGGACACGGTCCTGCGGTATCCCGTCGTCTTTCATGATCCTGTCGAGGAGCATCGCGAGGTTCAGCACACCGGAGATGGGATTGTTTATTTCATGAGCAACGGTCGCGGATAATTGACCGAGGGATGCGAGGCGATCGCTCTGGAGCAGTTTCTGATGAGCGACCTCAAGTTGCTTCGTTCTGTCCTTGACCTTCAGCTCGAGATCCTGGGTAGCCTGGTTGAGCTCAGCCATAGCTTTGTTGAGCCGTTCGCTCATCACGTTGAATTCATGCGCGAGTTCGCCGAGCTCGGAGCTGGAAGTTACCTCCACAACCTGATCAAGCTGCATACGACTCACCGCTCGGGTTCCGACAATGAGCTTGTTTATCGGCCTGTCCACAAACCTGCGCGTGAAGAAGACGATAAAGAGGGCAATCAGAAGTATCTGTATCGCCGTCACGGCGAGAACTTCGGCTCTTGCTTCATCCAGCTTACTGTCGAGCGGCCTGAGATCGAACGCCACGTCGAGCACTCCCAGCACGCTCGTCGTTTTCGGGTGAGCGTGACACGCTGCTTCGCTGCAGGAGGGCTCGTTGTAGATCGGAGTTACCATGGCCAGCTGTCTATCTCCGCCCGCTTGCCTGAAGATTCGCGCGCGTGAAGAGGCGTCGATGTTCACAAGAGGCTGCGTAGAAGTATGGCACATGGCACATGCCTCCGCAGTCTTATTGACCTGCTTCTCGTCGACCGCCCTGGTCGAGAACATCACCCGCCCCTCTTTGTTGAAAATCCTGATCCGGCTGATACCCGGGTTTGCCGCGATGGTCCGCATCACTTCATAAGCGGCGGAGCGATCGTCGGCCAGCATCGCATGCCACGTCGCGCTCGCGATCCCTCTGGAAAGCTGGTCCGCGCCGTTGATCATGGCCTGCAGGATTACTCGTTCCTGATTTTTCAGGCTGATGTAACCGGAAATTCCCGACACGACCATGACTATGATTGTCAGGGAGATGATTATCTGCTGAGAAAGCCGTTTTGGCACGACACCTGACCCGCTTTCGAACTTTACTTGTAGCACTGTACCCTAAGTGAATTAACTCAAGGCAGGTGCTACTGCATACCGCATGGCCCCGGAGGCCAATCCACTGACGGAGACAACTTATGGAGGGAAATTCAGAGATTCAATTCAACGGACAGGAATGTGACCGCCGCCAACCAGAAGTCGGTTCCGAGCAGCTGACGGTCACTCCAAACGACAGCGAGTCCCTACGAGTTTTTGAAAGCAGTCTTCCCGGCGAAGCGGGCGGCTTTGCCCAGGTTTTTCTCGATCCTCATCAGCTGGTTGAACTTCTCAATCCTCTCGCCCCGGCATCCGCTTCCGGTCTTGAGATGCCCTGCGTTCACTGCTACGGTCAGGTCCGCAATGATCGTGTCGACGGTTTCCCCGCTGCGGTGTGATATGAATGCGTTGTAATTATTCCGATAGGCGAGATCGATTGTCTCGAGAGTTTCGG
>JAJYGB010000333.1 GCA_021785235.1 Bacteroidota bacterium | reverse complement strand
GATTTCGACTCCATTCTTCATTTTGCTGGCATCCCCACTACGCTTAACGATCCGGAGGAATTCGTATTTCAGGTAAACACGTTCGGCACTTTCAATACGCTGCAGTTTGCCGCGGCTAAGAATGTTAAGAAGGTCGTTCTCGCGTCTAGCGAATCGACACTCGGCTTCGCTTTCGCGAGACGAGCGCACAATCCTTACTACTTCCCCATCGACGAGCAGCACCCTCTGGAACCTCAGGATGCCTACGGACTAAGCAAAGTATGCTCTGAAGAAGTCCTCAAGAGCTTCTCGCGCGCGTACGGCATACACACGATAGCTCTCCGCTTTCCATGGATTTGGGTCCCCGAAGAGAAGGAGCGCCAGCAGTACAGAAAACTCATTTCCGATTACCCAAGCTGGTACAAAAACCTTTGGGCGTGGGTGCATGTTCACGACGTGTCGCAGGCCTTCGCGAAAGCCATCGAGTTCGGGAGCGACAGTTTCGACAGGTTCTTCATCGTGGCCGATGAAAACTGGACGGGGTTCCCGGCCACCGAATTGATTAGAAGATTCTATAAGGGCGTCCAGACCGTTCATTCCCTGGAAGGGCCTAAGAGCCTGATTAGCAGTGATCTCGCTCGCGTAGTCCTCAGGTATACACCCAGATTCTCCGTTTCGGATATCTTCGATTGAAGCGGGTCGTCATTGACACCGATGCCGGCGTAGACGATTCGATTGCCATCGCCTACGCCTCGCACTTCCCCGATGTGACAATTGAACTTATTACGACCGTCTCGGGAAACGTCCCAGTAAGCGAAGTAACGCAGAATGTGCTCTACCTAAGAGGTATTCTTGGTGTGAATTCGCCGGTCTTTTCAGGAGCCGGAGCGCCAAGATCAAGGGAACTTGTTACCGCACCGGAAGTACACGGAGAGGATGGCGTCGGCGGATATCGGAAGTCTGAAGGAATTTCATTCCGCGGATGGGAAACCGGCGGCGCGGCATCAGAGATCGTTCGGGCGGCGAGAAAATACGGCAGGAAGCTTACGATCATCTCGCTGGGCCCCATGACGAACATTGCTCAAGCGGTGATGCTGGATGCCGCGGCAATTAAAGGAATCGGCAACGTCGTTCAGATGGGCGGAGTGTTCTCAGGCTACGGAAACACGAGCCTGTTTACTGAGTTCAATATATTCGTCGATCCGGAATCAGCCTCGTTTGTGCTCGAAAGTGGAGTGAAGGTAACCTTCGTACCTCTGGACTTGACCGAGACTCTGTTCCTTCCACGGGAGCTGGCAAACGAACTCCTGATGAAAATTAACGAAAGCTCGCCGGACCTAGCTCAACTCTTCCGCAAAGCGCTCAATTACTACATCGATTATCATAAGCGTAATGATAAGCTTGACGGGTGCTTCCTGCACGACGCAATCGCCGTCGCGGCGGCAATTCATCCTGAATGGTTCCGCTTCATCGGTTCATCAGTATCGGTTGAGACTCAAGGAAAATTGACTGCGGGCATGACGTTGGCAGACTTCAGGAAAAAGGCAGGTCGGGAAAGTTCCAGGATAGCAGTCGCGTTCGATGGCGTGAGATTCATGACCGACCTGAGTCGCAGAGTATTCGGTTACCGCGTTGGAACATCAACCGTCAGCCAGAAGTGCCTGAGGGAACGATTTGTCGCAGATTTCCGAAATCATCTCAGATAACCGATATTATATTTTCAAATGTCCATCGAATTCAGAAACGTCACCAAGAATTTTTCCGGCTTCACGGCGCTTGATTCCATCTCTTTTAAAATAGAGAAGGGCACGGCGTGCGGCTACATCGGGCCTAACGGCGCGGGAAAGACTACAACGGCTAGAATTATCGTCGGTCTGGAAAATGCCGATTCAGGATCCGTCATTATTGGGGATGGTGCAGACGGGACTGATCTGCGGGCAACCCAGAGACAAATCGGTTACGTGCCTGATTCGCCAAAATTATATGAGTCGCTGACGCCTCGCGAAACAATAGCTATGGCTGCAATGCTCAGGAAATATGATGTAGCGAAGGCGATGCGCAGGCTGGAAGTACTTTCGGAGATACTCCGGTTCAGCGACTATCTGAAGAAGCCTATAGGCGGACTTTCCAAGGGGAACAGGCAAAAAGTGGTTCTCAGCCTCGCCCTTCTCTTCAAGCCCTCAATTCTTATCCTCGACGAACCGACAGACGGCTTGGACCTGCAGGCGGTTATCTCACTGAAGCAGCTGATAAAACATTTTACCGCTCATAATGGAACGGTCTTTTACAGTTCGCATCTTCTTGATATCGTAGAAGGCTTATGCAGCGAAGTCTATTTCATCAACCACGGCCAAATCGCCGGTCATTTCAGGAAGGAGGAGTTCGAAGGAAAGAGAGGATACCTCGAAGAAGCTCTTTCGGAGAGCATCGGCACGACAACCGATCACAAGGTCATAGACGAATTCTTCGATGATGCGGACTAGTTTTGTTATAGTCACAATCATGTATATCACCACAAATGCCTTTTCACAGACCAATAACCCTTCCCTCAATACTCCGGGTGATTCGATATTGGCGGGATTCAATCAGGACTTGAGCACGCTAAATTGGCTCGGTGCCGTCAACAAGACGTGGCAATCGAAGGATTTCGGATTCTCGGTGAATGAAAATTTTCATTCTGTTCTGATAAAGTCCACGCCCAACCTCATCAGGGACGATCAGAGTTTCTCCGCCCGACTTAATCGCAGATTTTTCGGAAACATTTTCGGCTTTGGGTCGCTCGAATCGGATTACGTCAACGACAATCGTCAGGTTGGACTAAGTTCTGTCGGCGCCTCTCAGCTTCTCGGCGGTTTGTTTTACGCCGGCTCACAAGACACGCTCCTCGCGGGCGCGGGAAATAGGTGGGACAGACAAGCTGGGGTGAGCAATAGCGGATTTACTTACACGCTCCGCGGTACCGGCATTTATGCTCCCGTTCCGGGAAGCGAATTAGTGCCAACTCTATATTTGCATGACGAACAGATTTCGCCAAGAAGAAATACGGACAGGTCTTTACATTTGATATACCGGCAAATTTTTTCACCGGTGGCGTTCGTCAATTTTTCGGGCAGGTACACCGGACAGCGGAGGGATTTCTATTTTCCTGCCGATTCAACTGTTACTTCCCTCTTCGGAGTTGCAAACAACATCCAGGATAGAAATGACACAAGAACTTCATTCTCCTCGTCTATCTCGATGCCCGTCCTTTTTTTCCAATTGAGAGGGTTCGCTTCATACGCACAGCGGCAGATCGACTTCAACTACAGGTATCGACCGCCTTCCCCCTCGAATACTCTTTACGACACCAGGATACGGACGGCGAATTTTGATCTACACGGGGATTTAATTTCAACATTCTTCACCGACACTCTTCTGGTAAGCATTGAGCACAAGGAAAGGTCAGAGAGCCACACGATAATCAACGCTATCGGAAGCAGCCCTTTCACGCAACAGCAGATTCTAAACCAGCAACAGCTGGACAATTTCGGCTCGCGGAACACTCTGACAGGACAGCTCTTCCTGAACTTCGGCGCAACTTCCTTCGAGGTTACCGGCCTCGCTTCACTTTTCAGGTACAACACACCTAGCGACCTGAACTACGACGACCGCGATGAACTTACAAACACACTCGCGCTCAACCTTAATCACACATTCGGTCCTTACTTCAACGCCGGCTTCGGAGCTGAGGCGGACTTGATTCATATCGTCTACATCAAATCCCAGCGAAGCGCGAACAACAACAGGAATATCATCTACAGGTTTTTCCCCGTTATCACCTTTTCGGATGGAACGGTAAATTCTTACAACCGGTTCGAGGTGCTAGCTAATTATACCGTTTACGATTACGAAGCATTTTCACAAATTCACAGCTTT
>JAJYGB010000417.1 GCA_021785235.1 Bacteroidota bacterium | reverse complement strand
CAACCTTCATCCTCCCCGCGGAACTTTTCCCGGTGAGCTTGCGGACGACGGGACACGGCTTATCGGCCGGTATCGCCAAATTGGGCGCGTTTATCGGAGTATTTGCATTCCCAATCCTAACGGAAACCATGGGCTTGAGCGGGACATTGACGGTGACTTTCGTGTTTGCCGTGGCAGGCTTCCTCGTAACTCTTCTGCTTCCCGAACCGGCTATGCAATCCATGGAAAGCCTGAGTGAAAGGATGGAGAGTGTCAGCCCTAAATTGGAAAGCCTTAACGCCATTAGCGCACCTCCCGAAAAGGTCACTGTGGAAGAAGAGTGATTGACCGGCTAGGTCTCTAGTCTCCGCTGGTGGCCTCTGGTTTCGTCGACTTTCTTTAGCGCAAGCAAGCGTCTTGAAGCGTACAAAGTTATCAGCCAAAGTTTTTTTCTGACAGGTGCTGAACGCCTTTGCTGTTAGTCTCCAACTTCTTCTGATAGTCGTCACTATCAGGCGTTAGCCCGCTGTCCGGCCCTCTACTAAATGAAACGCGGAATATTTTTTTCAACCGGAAATACTTTTCTCCGGCAGCATCCTGATTCCTTCCCGGCACACGAGAATGATGTTTGACCGTTCGGCTGGTTTTGTTGGTAGTACCATGTTGCCATATTGCAACATGAAACCAAATCCCATCTCAGTTTATCTTTTCGTGACGAAATTCATGAGCCACTTACATATAGGAACCTGCTCCTGGAATTATCCAGGGTGACGGGAAATCGGCATCTATTCCTAGAAGCTGAACAGACACTACGAGAACCTGCCCGAATATTCCTAACACTTCAACTCGACTTAAGTCGACAAATGGTTCTGGAGCCTTGGATCGCTGGAGCTAGTCAGACTTCCGAACCAGGAAGATTTGGAATCATACGCGAAACTTACCCCCGATAAGTTCAGGTTCACTGTCAAATCTCCTAACTCGATCACGCTGACCCACCTCTACAAGCAGGCTTCCAAGGAGTTCGCGGAGAGACCGAATCTTCATTTCCTGAACAGGAAATTGATGTCAGCTTTTGCTAGATCACTCGAGCCATTCAAAGACAAGATCGGCGTGTTAATGTTCAGATTTGAATACCTGAACAAATTCAAGATGCCCTCCATGAATTCTTCGACCAGGTTGGCCCATTCCTGGATGGTTTGCCAGGCGATTTTGAATTCGCGATCGAGATTAGGAGCCCCAATTACTTGAAGGAGGAATATTTTTATTTCCTGAAGAGACACAAAACAGGCACGTATTCGTGGACGGTTATTACATGCCTCCGGCGTCGGATGTCTTTGAGAAATTCGGCGCGGCATCCATTACGACGCGAAGTGCCATCATCCGACTTTTTGGTGCCGACCGTCAGGGGAGGGAGAAGAAGACTTGTAAGCACCGGACCGAAATTGTAGATCCGCGGGACCTGACTATCGCAGATATTTCAGAACTTGGAAAGGGACTGATACCGAAGAAGTTCGACGACTACGCAAGCTTCAATAACCATCTTGAAGGTAGTGCGCCGCTTTCAATACAGAAGCTGCTGGATGCTCTCGCGAGGTAGCATTCTCATCAGAAGGGTCATGAAATCATAGATCCCAGTTAGCCGGCCAAATCTCCTCCTTTGCCGAAGGGTACCGGCAATAGCTGTCATGTGGACAGAGCGCTGATCATCACGTAATACCCATCCGGATCTCTGAGCGCAAACTCCATGGTCCCCGTGCTCGGATTAAGGTGCGGTTCCTCGGCAAGTTCAGGGACAAGGCGAAGTGCCCTCGACAAAGCCTTGTCGAAATCATCCAGCCGGAAAAACAATAGCAAGCCATTGCCGGGGTTCCCTCTGCCGGGGATCGCCAGGGAAGGATGTTCGTGAGCGGTCCAGCGATGAAGACAAATCAGAACCGTTCCGTCTTCGTCGCATATTTGCCCGAAGTCATCGTGGGCCGGAGACGTCTCGGCCTGGCCAAAGAGCGCCTGGTACCACCTGAAGCTTTGGGCAACGTCTGCTACTCCGATGATTGTCCATATGCGTCTCATCCCATTCTCCTGCGGCCGGATATTTTCGTACCGCGTTTTACCGACTTACACCGGTCCAACTATCGCAACGCCGGGACCTGCCGTCCTTTTATCGTCCGTTTCCGACCGGAATGTCTCTTCAGCCGATCTCCAATCTTGAACGCAAGCCATCTTCTCGTGGTTCCACCGGGAATCGCTTAGATTCATCTACCGGGTTCGATTGAACTTCGGCCAGGGGCCCGCCACCCCCCGTATGGTCCTCGGACTTTTCTATACTGTCGCACCGCTCACCCGAGGCCGGGTTAGTCGATCCCCCGAACGCCAATCCAGGAAAGCAGCCTGGATACATGCTGATAAATGTGCTCGAGCCTTTCAGGCTGTACACCATACTGAAGTCGACAAGCAGGACGCGTCACAAAACCGGATTAGGCGCCGTCGGGGTGGTACTTCCTGCATCGCAGAGTATTCCGGCAAGGAACGAGGTGACCTCCGGAAATGTTGCCCTAAGAAAAGGAGAATCCAATGCTTAAGAAAAGAGTAGCACCTTTAATCATATTGATGCTGGCTTTTGCCGCAACCGCGAGTGCCAAAATAACCCTCAAGCCGGGTGAAATGGCTCCAAATTTCAAGCTTGAAGGAAGCGACGGCGCGTGGCACACGTTGAGCAGTTTCCGCGGGCAGTACGTCGTCCTCTACTTCTATCCGATGGACGAGACTCCTGGCTGCACGACGGAGGCATGCACGTTCAGAGATCATCTCTCCTCGATAACAAAAGAGGGCGCCAAGGTAATCGGAGTCAGCGTCCAAACCGTGAAATCTCATCTTGCTTTCATAAAGAAATACCACCTCAATTTCCTCTTGCTCGCCGATCCGACTCACAAAGTTGCAAATGAGTATGGAGTTTATAACGCGAAATGGAAAGTGGACAACAGGGTCACATTCCTTCTTAACCCGGAAGGAAGAATCATGAAGATATATCCGAAGGTCGACCCGAAGATGAATGCAGGCCAGATCATGGCAGAGATGAGAATGCTCAAGTCAAAGATGAAGGCCCACAAAGGTTAGAGGCTCGATAGAGCCGGAGGCTGTCTCATGGCGGCCATCTGATGGATCGGACGGCTGCCAACAACGGATCCCCGTGAATTGAATCCAACTAATCGGGAAGCGTTTGGAGAGCCATAGGTCTCAATCGTCGACGCCTTTGGGACGGCCTCTTCTTAACTCGCTTCAGCTGCAATTGGATTTTCACTTCCAAACAATTCCAGATCGTCTGCGTGCGCGCTTTGTTCTCGCGGGACGCGCGATGAATCCGGTTGTCGACGATCCGCACTTCGATATGGTGGGACAGTCCTCGGGTGTAAGCCTACACCGATTATCTGAGTCAAGAATATGTTATGCAAGCAGGCACGTGCCGAAAGCCCATTCAGTAGTTTAGGATGATATATATTCCTACACCGATTATGGAATTGCTCCTCAGCCTTTTCATAATTTTCAATTGTGATTACAGCTTGCGATTACATATCTATCATGAAACAGATTTCTCTGAACGGGAGAAGGGTATAAATGTTTGATGCCGATTTCGGCTCGCGCGCCCGAGCGTTTATGATGAGAGGAGTGGTTCTCCTCGTGCTCTGCACGATTGGCGCCAAGCTTGGGGATATGCAGCTTATCAATGGAGTCATCTATGGAAAAAAATCCCGGGACATCACGACCCGCGTCGAGGTAGTTGAGCCGCTCCGCGGGAAAATTTTTTCGCGGGACGGGCACGTTATGGTGGAGAATGCACCGGCGTACGAAGTGTCGTTGATACCATCTGAGTTCCGCACGGACGAAATACCGCAACTCGCACGACTCCTCGGAATAGATAGT